>CAYSCE010000177.1:0-6704 GCA_964429475.1 uncultured Bacteroidaceae bacterium
CAATGACCGGCGGGACGTTGTGCCGCCCGCCGCCTGCCGCATGCCGCATGCCGCATGCCTCATGTCGCAATCAGAGTGAGAATCAGAGCGAGAGCGAAAGTCTATCAAAGCCGCCTGCCGCATACCTCATGCATCTACATCACCGTTACAAACTTTAAACTTTATGAACTTTTCACTCGCGAAGCGAAGCGCAGCGCTGAGCCCGTTTGTCGATTATTTTACAAAATGTTGTGAATTATAAATAACCATATCTATTTGTATGTCTGCTCGTTATATGGTTTTGCAGCAAAATCCCCCAGCCCGTTTGCAGATTATATATACTAAAATAATAAAGGATTATTTAGTTTTGTTATCAAAATTAACCCTACATGAAAAAGTATGTTTTTCTATTGACCGGCCTTCTGTTGAGTACTTTTCTGGGCGCCAATGCTCAGGTTGGTACCGAAAAGATTCCCGTGTCGTCCGATGTGAAAATCGGGAAACTTCCGAATGGTTTAACCTATTACATCAAGTACAATGCAAAGCCTGAGCGTAAAGTCGAGCTTCGTCTGGTGGTCAATGCCGGTGCGATTCTCGAAGACGACGACCAGCAGGGCCTTGCACACTTCATGGAACATATGTGCTTCAATGGATTGAAGCATTTTCCTGGCAATGAACTGGTACATTATTTACAAAGCATCGGCGTTGGTTTTGGTAACGACCTGAACGCCTATACAGGCTTCGATCAGACCGTGTATATTCTGCCGGTCCCAAGCGACGATAAGGAAAAACTCGACAAAGCATTTACTGTAATTGCCGACTGGGCCTACGGTGCATTGCTTACTGACGAAGAAATTGATAAAGAACGTGGCGTTATTCTTTCGGAAAGCCGCCTTGGTAAAGGTGCCGACGACCGCATGATGAAAGTATGGCTGCCACTGCTGCTCAACAATTCAAAATACAGCAAACGCTTACCCATTGGCGAAGATGAAATTATTGAAAATTTCAAATACGATGTCATCCGTCGTTTCTATCGCGAATGGTATCGTCCCGATCTGCAGGCTGTTGTTGTTGTAGGCGATATGCCGGTTGAGGAAGCTGAAAAACTGATCATCGAAAAATTTTCCGCACATAAAAATCCGACACCGATTCGTCCACGTCCCGAATTGTTCGAAATCAAACCTTTCATGTCAAGCAGCGCTATTGTTGTCAGCGATGCCGAAGCCGATATGACACAGGTAAGCATTGTCGGCAGTTCACGTCCTTCAACAAAAACCATTACCGAGGCCGATTATCTGAACGATGTGGTTGAAAATCTCGCATTCAATATGATGTATGCCCGCCTTGATGAACTGGTGAATTCTGCCAACCCTCCTTTCATTTATGCATATGCATACAACGGAGGCTGGGCGCGCGGTTTCGAAAGCTTCACCGGTGTTGCTGCCTGCAGCCCCGATGGAATCAAACAAGCCGTTCAAACACTCGTTAATGAAACCATGCGAGTGAAAAAATTCGGCTTTACTTCTGCTGAACTCGAACGTGCCAAAGCGACTGTCCTGGCGCAATACGAAAAACAATACAATGAGCGTAATAAAACCGAATCGAAACGACTGACCAATGAGTATGTCAATCATTTCCTCGAACAGGAACCGATTCCGGGTATTGAATGGGAATACAATTTTGTAAAAAAACATATCAGCGAAATCAAATTATCAGACTTCGATGCTATCCGCAATAAAATTGATTTCGATAAAAATTATTTCTGCTATGTGACAACAAAAACGTCTGACAAAAATCCAAAGAACGAAGAACTGAAAGCATGGGTTGATGAGGCTTTGAAGATGGAAGTAAAACCTTATGTCGAAAAACAGATTGCTTCTTCATTACTGAAAGCCGAGCCTAAAGCCGGTACCATTGTAAAGACCGAGAAAAACGAAAAACTCGGAACCACCACCTACACACTCAGCAATGGTGCTGTAGTCAGCATCAAACCAACCACTTTCAAAAACGACGAAATTGTATTCAAAGGCAGTCGCTACGGTGGTTACAGCACATACACCGGAACCGATTATCAAAGTGCTCAATTCTGCAACAATGCTGTTGAAGAAATGGGTTACGGCGAATTTTCAGCTACCGATCTGACCAAATTCTTATCCGGCAAAAACGTAAGCGTTATCCCGGTTGTAGACGACTATACCGAAAATATTTCGGGCAACAGCAGCGTGAAAGATCTCGAAACCATGTTCCAGCTTATCTATCTCAAATGCACCGAACCCCGCAAGGATATGGATGCTTTCGGATCGTTTGTAACCCGCAACAAACAGCAAATGATGAACCTGAAAGGCAACCCCGAATATCTGTATGCCGACACCGTTTACAATGTACTCTATCAGAACAATCCGCGCGCACACCGCTTCAGCAGCCCGGCCGACTATGACAAAATCAATGTCGATCATGCCATTGCATTCTACAAAGAACGTCTCGGAAATCCGAAAGGCATGTATTATACTTTCGTTGGTTCATTTACCGAAGACCAGATCAAACCTTTGATTGAGAAATATATTGGCGGACTTGTAGCGGGTACATCCGAAGCAAAATACAAAGATCTCGGCTTCACAACCAAAAGCGGTAAAAACAGTTTCACACTGAATAAAGGAACTGAACCCAAAGCTCAGCTGAATCATTACTACACCAAAGCTATTGCCTACAATGCCGATGAAACCTTCGCTTTATCACAACTGGCATCGGTCATCAACAACCGCATTATTGATACCATCCGCGAAAAAATGGGTGCTATTTATGGTGGCGGATTTTATGGCAACGTGCGCAAATATCCGAAAGAAGAACTCTTTATGCAGTCGAATTTCCCTTGCAGTCCCGATAATATTGCAGCTGTAAACGAAACATTTCTGCGTCTGGTTGAAGAAACCAAAAAACCCGGAAACATTACCGACAGCGATTGGAAACGTGTACGCGAGCCGGCCATCGAAACATACAAAGACAATATGCAGAAAAATAATTTCTGGATGAATCAGTTGCAGACTGCTTATTTGTATGGCACCGATCCTGAAAGAATTCTGACATTCGAAAAACGCATCAATGAAATTACACCTGCCCGTTTGTGCGAAATCGCAAACAAATATTTCAGGGATGTAAACATCTTCACAGGCTATTGGTTGCCTGAATCGAAATAGGAATACACACAGTAGATACCATAACCCGAAGGGCTGTCGCGCAAGTGATGGCCCTTTTTTGCATGAGGCGTGCGGCATGAGGCATGAGGCATGAGGCGTGCGGCATGCGGCAGGCAGCATGAGGCGGGAGGCAGGCGGCATGAGGCAGGCGGCGGTGTTTGGCGTAGTCTATAAAAATAGTGTTGTAAAAGCTGTCTCAAAACAAGCTAAGCACAACGACATTCCATAGTTCAACAAGCTTTGTTGTTTATTAGCTTGTGGTGCTGAACATGGAATAGTCGCATGAAATGCCGTCTTGTGCACGGCACAAAAACAACGCTTCCGGTACAACCGACTCTTCCATTTCGCCGCGGCGAATTTCATGGCATTCCAGACTATGGAAGGACGGTCCGCTTGTGGAAGTTGTTGTTTTTGTTGAAGATGACTTTTTTGAGACAGCCTCTGAAAAGTTGTTTTATCAGACTACGCCAAACACTGGTAAACATACAAAGCCTGATGCCTGTTGCCTGATGACTGTCGCCTGTCGCCTGACGCCTGACGCCTGTCGCCTATCGCCTGATGACTGATGACTGTCGCCTGTTGAAATACGTTATTACAGATTGTTTCGTTATTGTATTTTTGAAAGTTTTCTTCACCGAAATAATATCCAACATGTCAAAGTATCTGTATAAAATAATTTTACCGGCATTCATTGTAATTTTCTTTCCGGCGTGCAATCAGCGCTCAAACTCCGCTGATAAAGAGCCGTCCAAAAAGACCATCATCATTCAGCCTTTTGCAGGATTCCCTGAATCGGAAACAAAATTTATTGCAGCTGAATTGAAGAAATTGCATCCGGACATCCTTGTTAAAGAACCCATTGCTTTTCCGGAAAATATGATGAATGCAGCTAAAACCAGATACAGAGCCGATTCTCTCATCCGGTTTCTGAAGAGCCGGACCAAAGATGACTATATCACCATTGGACTGACAAAAAACGACATCAGCACCACCAAAGGAAAGTACGCCGACTGGGGCGTGTTTGGGCTCGGCTATTGCCCCGGAAAATCATGCATTGTGTCATTGTACCGGCTGAAAGGAAATAACAAACGCGAAAAACTGTTCAAAGTGGTAATTCATGAATTGGGGCACACCGAAGGATTGCCGCACTGTCCCTGCAACACCTGCTATATGCGCGATGCTGAAGGAAAAGACCGGCTGAATAGTCTCACCCATTTTTGTCCCGATTGCCGGAAAGCATTGACACATGCCGGCTGGGTGTTGGAGTGATGGGAACACATTCTTGTATTGATCCTGAATAATCAATAAATAAGATCATTCCCAAAACAATCGTATTTTTGTACAGCCCATAAACACCATCGAAACGACCTGTCATCAGCTTCCAATGCGCATCATCACATGTATATTGTTGTTCTGTTCCATGCAGCTGAGTGCGCAGATTCCCGCGTTGAATCAGCGCGTGATTGATACGACGGTGATGTATGGCCAGACCATTTCGCCCACGTATTACAGCGCGGTATGTACCGATTTTGTCATTGGCGTGCTGGGTCATTTCATCGCGCTCGACTCGGCCGATACCGTCAACATCCGTATTGATCAGCCCCGCAGCAGTGTTGACGATATTTATCTGCAGATTGAAAATGGTTCACCCGAGCCCAAAGGCGTGTATTATGCGCTCATCCGCAAAGGAGCCGGTATTCCCATCGATGACTGGACACAGGTGAAGCGCGGTGATTTTGTGCAGTTCTGGCACGACCACTCCTGGGGCCATTGCGGCATTGTTGACTCCATCAATGTGCAGGAAAAAAAGATGTGGCTGCACAGTTCTTACCCATCGACCGATGGATATGGCATTCAGCAATTCGATATTCCGCCCTACACCTGGTTTGTACGCCTTGTGAAAACCGATAAGCTGGCAACACAAACCGCTGTTGATCAAACCAGCAACGGCACGCTATCAGCGCCTGCCAAAAACAAACACGGCAAAAAGAAAAAGAAAAACTGCTGCAAATAGCATCGTAGCAATCAGCTCCCGCCGGTCATTGAGCTGCGCCGCCCTGAGGACCCTGAGCTTGTCGAAGGGCCGAAGGGTCGAAATGCTGCGGGATCACTTCTTCGAGGCACGCAGCCTCTCCACTATCTCTTCCGCGAATTCCACCTGGAGACAGACACGTGACACGAATTCAGCCCAAGCGATGAAGACTGATTCAGCCGGTATTTTTTTTGTCCATAATGCGACTTGTACCAAAATTCGTATATTTGGGTCAAATAAAAAATATATGGGACAAAATGCACCGCGTTGTAAATTGGAAAAACTTCCTCCTTTGAGAGAAAAAGTTGAAACGATTGAAATACTTCGGCAAACCAACAAATCTACGGCGCTGTTGGCTGAACTGAAAGGTGTCGCAAAAACGATTCCCAATCAGTCCATGTTAATCAATGCTATCGTGTTGCAGGAAGCTAAAGATAGTTCGGAAATTGAGAATATTATTACAACTCAGGATGAATTGTATCAGGCTCTGGCAATTAATAAACCCCATGTTTCCGCCGAAATAAAAGAAGTTGTAAATTACCGCAAAGCAATATTCCATGGTTTTGATCTAATTAAAAAACAAGGGTTTCTGAGAGTTAATGACATAATCAGCATTCAGCAGAAATTGGTGGATAATACAGCCGGAATAAGAAGTACCCCGGGAACTGTTCTAAAAAACGATAAAACCGGAGATGTGGTTTATACCCCGCCTCAGGACAAAGCGGAAATACTGGACTTGTTGTCAAACTTTATTGAGCATTTCAATCAATCTGATGATTTATCACCACTCATTAACCTGGCTGTTTTTCACTATCAGTTCGAAAGTATACACCCATTTTATGATGGAAACGGCAGAACCGGCCGCATTCTGAATATTTTGTTTTTGATTCTGAATAAGCTGATAGATGTTCCTATTTTATATCTAAGCTCATATATAATTGACCATAAACCGGAATATTACAAGCTGCTCAATCAAACGAATACAGCAGGCAACTGGCAGGAATGGATCTTGTTTATGCTGAAAGCAATTGAAATTACTTCAAAAGACACAATTACAAGAATTTTGAATATTAAAAATCAACTTGATTCAACAATTTTAAGGGTTCAGGAAAAAGCTCCGAAAATATACAGAAAAGAACTTGTGGAATTGCTGTTTGAACAACCTTATTCAAAGATTGAATTTGTTGTACACAAACTTGGTGTGGAAAGAAAAGCCGCCTCACGATACTTAAGGGAATTGGAGCTGATTGGAGTTGTTGAATCAAGAAAAATCGGAAGAGAAACCATTTATATTAATCGTGATCTGATAGAAATATTAAAAAGATAATCCAGATCACATCCCGCATAAAACCTACGCTCTCCAGAAATGCATTATGACAAATGCTCGTTGTTGAATACATAAAAATCAATTTCTTTTGTATTTGTAAAATATTTGTATTTTTGGAGGTGATATGACTGCTTTCATACATATTCAACTAAATTCGGAAGTATTGTATGGT
>CAYSCE010000178.1:0-6673 GCA_964429475.1 uncultured Bacteroidaceae bacterium
GCCCACTGTTGTTTTGAGAGTAAACTCCTGTACTGATAATAAGTACCTTCATTGATCTTAAGAATTTCCATGGCTGTTTTATAAACTTCGGTGAGTGTAATGTGCTTATAACCGGAAGCAAATAATACATTACATAAGTATTGAGTATAAAAAGTATGCCGGTGAGAATAATCCAGAATAAAAGCAACTGCATCATCCTGAATTACACGTTTATTCTTCTTAAACTGATTCCTGATAAATTCAGCATATTTATTCTCATCAATAAAACCGAGATTGACATTACTGCAGCTGGCATAAAAAGGTCGCTTATGATTATTGAAAATTTCGTGCATCAATTTCTGATTGCTGCCACAAAATATAAAATAGGTGTTTTTCAGTGTCTGCATATGAGTACGCAGTAATGCTTCGGTGTTTTTTTCGGGATACTCAATAATTTGCTGAAACTCGTCAATAGCAAAAACAATCTTCTTTCCCTGAGTATCCAAAAAGGAGAAAATCTGTTGAAGTGTTTTTTCATATTGCGAAGCGCCTGAATACTCAAAACTAACCTCGGGGTCACCTGTAAGAGTGTCATAGCTGATTACAGGACGTAACGAAGTAATGGCCTTTACGATCCTTTTTCCAAAAGTATGGGTCTCAGGAAAACGTTTATAAACAGCTGTCGCAAGCATGTTGGTAAAATCCTTCAAGGATGTACTGCTGAAAATATCAACGCAAAGGCAAACGACATTACGGTCCCTTGAATATGAATCTATAAGATGATGAATAAGTCCTGATTTGCCAAGACGCCTGATTGAAAACATGGTTGTGTTTATGTTGTTTCGGATATTTCTGCGAAGTAAATTTAATTCACCTTCACGATCGCAAAAATAATCAGGGCCGTAATATCCGGAGATGGGGAAAGGATTAAAATCAGTATTCATGAGCAAAAATATTTTTGCAAATATACAATATTTTTCACACATTTTGTGTGACACATTTTGTGTGACACATTTTGTGTGACACATTTTGTGTGATTTATTTATGCGAAATCAGAATAACCTCTGTTTATACAATACCCATATATGATACTGACACACGACCAGGCCGGACGTGGCGACATTATCTGATAAAGATGCAGAAACAGCCTTCCCTCCCGGAAATCTTATTTTCCGAAATGAATCATATACACATCCTGATTGCCGATATTCCCGTTTTTCTGAGCTTCGCGGGCAGTCGAATACACACCGGTCGATCCGTCGCTGGTCATCATAAATCCGGTGTCGTCCGATGTTGTGTTGATGGGATATCCCATGTTTTCGGGATTCGACCACACTCCTTCTTCCGACAGTGTTGAAACAAAAATATCAAATCCGCCCATGCTGTTGGTGCAGTTGGAGCTGAAAAACAAGGTGACACCATCGTCCAGAATAAAAGGTGTGTCCTCGTCGTACCAGGTATTCACCGTAGGTCCGAGATTGTAAGCGGGGCCCCATTCGCCGTTGGGCATTTTTTCGGACATATAAATATCAAGTCCGCCATAGCCACCGGGACGATCGCTTGAGAAATACATTGCGTTTCCGTTTAGCGAAATATAAGCGTGAATTTCGTTGTTTTTACTGTTGATGTTCGGATTCATTCTTTCGGGCGCTTTATAGCGCTTGCCGCTGATTTCGGAATAATAAATATTGTAATCCTTGTTGTTTTTATCCTCACGGCTGAACAGCAGGTATTTTCCGTTTTCGCCCAGACTATTGCATTGTTCGCCGGATGGTGTGCTCAATTTCTGACCCATTTTTTTGGGCTTCGAAAACTTGTCGCCTTTGATGGTTGACATGTATACATCGGGCTTATAGACATCGTTGAGCCATTGTCCACCGGTTGATCCTTTCCGGTCGGAAGAAAAGTACAATACTTTTCCGTCGGGCGATAAAAACGGCTGTCCATCGTTGTAATTTGAATTCACAATTTTCACATTTTCAACACTTACATTTGATAATGGCGCCGCATAATGAACTCTGGCATTATTGACATAATTCATCCAGAGCGAAAGTTCCATTAAAAAAGCTGCATCACGGTTTTTTTCGGTCAGATACATACCAAAACGCATGAAGGCAGTATCGGCCTTATCAAATTCGTACACATTCATGTATAACTGTCCGAGAAAAAGAAGAGAGAAAACGGGAGAAGCAGTCTCTTTGTATGTATAACCATAATACGGATTCACTTTTTTGGTGGCTTTTTCGAGAAAAGGAATAATATCACCGGCCGGGCGACGCAGGTAGTAGTAGCTCATGGCTACATAGAAATTGATATTGCATTGTTCCCGGTCTTTGACCAGCAAACGTTTGAATCCGCGCAAAGAATTTTCAAAATAGCCGAAGTTATACCATTCGAGCGATTCATCGAAAAGCATTTTCCATTCCTTTTCGGCCTGTTTGATTGGATTTTGACCCGACACCTTAGCCGGAGCCATTTGCAGAGCCACCAGTACGGCGATAACGATAACTGCTTGTTTCATACCTTCCGCTAATTTGAAGTAAAAATATTAAAAATCCTGAATAATCAGCCGATTTTTATATTTAAACAGTCAATTTAATGGGATTTTTTTCGCATCCTCTATAAAGCTGTTATCGAATATTTCCGGTAACCCGCAACACATCCCAGCCCGTTCTCAATATTCGAAGGCACAATCACCGGCTCTGAAAATGGATCGTCGCCACCTTCCGAAAGAATGGCCCGGTGATAATAGTAATAATACGAATCGCTGGTATACAGGGTTAGCTTCAACGCCGACAAATTCGAAAGAGACTCTATATAACCCAGACTCAGCCTGCCTGAATACTCCTCACCATTAAACAACACATCCTTGAAAAAATCTTCCGCAGTGAGGTATTTCCGATAGGTATACGTTTCGGATGAATAGGGGTCGAAAAAAGTTATATCAGCGCCAATGCGGTAAAAATTCTCCTCGCCTGCAGCATCGTTGAATGAATAATGTGCATAATACTCATAACTGCTCATACCATCGTATTGATCGACCTGCACCGAATCGATACCATCAAAAGTCAGCGATTCATTGCGCAGCAAAGGAACGGTACAGGAGCCGTAGCACACTTCTTCAGCGCCGATATGCAGCGAAACAGTATAGGAGTTTCCGGGAATAATGCTGAAAGAATCGATGGGGACAGAAAAGCAATACTCCGCCATACCCTGAACACGTGGCAACTCATAACCATTGATAAAAACATGTGCCTGGGCTACCCACGATGTATCATCGGCCTCATCGCCGAAAACAGGATCGGACTGACCGATGAACACAGTCACAGCCGTGTCTTCGGGCGACAAATAGGCATGAATGACATAATGTGATTCGGATGCAGGCAGATCAATTTCTGTCACCATGTCTTCGCACGAAGTCAAACCGATGAGAATAATACTCAGTAATAAAAGATTTCTTTTCATGATCAGAATTTTATGCTGTACGAAAACGAAGGAATCAACGGGAAAAGCGAAACCTGTTTCAGCTGATTGTTGCCTGTCATATAATCGGAATCGACAAAATAGAAATAGGGATTGTGACGGCTATAGGCATTGTATAAACCGATTTCCCAGGTATGTTCCGACTTTTCGCGTTGCTGGTGATGCTGCAGTGCAATGTCGAGGCGGTGGTAAGGCCTTAAGCGGAAGCTGTTTTTTGGCCCGTAGTAATCAATAAACCAATAGGGATACGAGTCGTTGGATACGTCGTTCGGAATGGCATTATACGTTTCGGTTGGCAGATTCAATGCATTGCCGGAGCTGAACACCCAGACACAACTCAGGGTGAACATTTTGCTGACTTTGTACATATTCACGATTGAAATGTCATGACGTCGGTCGTATTTGGCAAAAAACTTTTCGCCACTGTTGAGTTCATCAAACTGAAGCTGTGTCCAGCTCAATGTATAGCCCACCCAGCCTGTCCAGTTTCCGGTTCTTTTCTGAAGCAGGATTTCGCCGCCATAGGACCATCCCTGACCCACGGTAATGTTGCTTTCCCAGCTGAACTGATTGGCATCGGTCGGGTCATCAATCATCAGAAAACTGGCGCCATCGCGGTATCCGATTACATCATCACTTTTTTTGTAATAACCTTCAACCGTCAGTGCAAGTCCTTTCGGCAGATCGCGTGCATAACCGATTGCAGCCTGCCATGCGCGTTGTGGCCTCAGATTTTTGGTTGACGGAACCCAAAGGTCAGTCGGCAGGCCCATACCCGTGCTGCTGAGCAGATGCACATTCTGATTCATCAGTGTCCATGAGGCTTTCAGGCTGGATGTTTCAGTCAGCATATACGCAAATGCAATACGCGGCTCCGGAAAAATATAATGACAGGAATCACCGATAACATCATTCAGACGCAAGCCGATATTGCCACGCCACAGATTCCATTTCCAGTCATCTTCGATATAGAGCGCGCTTTCAAGCGTATGGATGGTATTGATTTCGGATTCATATTCATTGGTGCTGGACATTTCAATCACCACTGCTGAAGGCTTGAACCGATGCCATGTTGAGAGCAATCCATAACGGATGGTATGATTGGCTGTCGGATAAAATATAAAATCATATTTCAGACCCAGGTCACGGATTCCGCTGGAATAATCGAGTCTGAAGAAAGAACTGTCGTATTCCTCTTCTTCGAAAATGGTGAGTTTGTAATTGCTGAAAATAAGCGAGGCATTCGAAAACAGGCGGTTCGAAAACACATGATTCCAACGTGCAGTAGCCGTCGCATTTTCCCAAAACAAACCAGCCTTAAACAATGAATTGGAGGACGACGACATGCCACCTTCCCTGAACTGAAATTTATCACGACCGAAGTAGCCACTTACAAACAACCTGTTATTGCGATCGAATTCATAATTCAGTTTGGCATTCAGATCGTAAAAATAATAACCGGCGACGCCACTGCCAGTATTCATGAAAGGCCGCGCCAGCACGTCGATGTAAGTGCGTCGACCTGATACCAGAAACGAAGATTTATTTTTCAGCAAAGGTCCTTCCAGTGTCAATCGCGATGAAATAATTCCGATACCGCCTTCACCGCTGAGTTTTTCGCGGTTGCCATCTTTCATATTCATTTCCACCACCGACGACAGACGTCCGCCATAGCGTGCAGGGAAGCCACCTTTAATCAACTCGATACTTTTTAAAGCATCGCCGTTGAACAAACTGAAAAATCCAAACAGGTGATTGGCATTATATACGGTGGCATCATCCAGAATAATCAGATTCTGATCGGGACCACCGCCACGCACATACAAACCGCTGCTGCCCTCGTTTCCCTTCTGCACACCCGGCATCAGCTGCAAGGCTTTGAATACATCCTTTTCGCCCAGCAGGGCAGGAATATTCTTTACGTTTTCAACAGGCAATGTTATACTGCTCATTTGCGATACATCACTGACTTTTTCAATGGCATTGCCTTCGATAACCACCTCTTTCAGGTCGACACTTGGATCCAGAACGATATCCTTTTCAATCACCTGCCCCGGGCTGATGCGGATTGATTGTGACTGATAGCCGATGTATGAAAAGACAATTTCAACAGGTTCGGTAATAGAAAGAGTAAGACTGTAAAATCCATATGCATTGGTTACAGAGCCTGTTTTGAGTGAAGGTACATACACATTGACACCTATCAGTGTTTCGGCACTTCCTTTTTCGGTAATTCTCCCGGATATGGTTGTTTTGCTTTGTCCCCAAACCAAAACAGAAAACAGGAAGAATATCAGACTGCAAAATGTTTTGCAAAATGCTGTATTCATGTCCGGATCAAAGATTATTTCACTTCAAAAACCAGATGCACGGTAATGGAAGCTGTTTTTTCAACCGATGAAGTATTGAACGCGCCGCCCCAGCTGTAGTCTTCGTCCGAATAACGGGCGGTAATCTGAAACACACCCATGTCGCCCTGCATCAGCCGGCGGATAGAGCTGCCACTGTTTTGAGCAATTTTTTCGGCACGTGCTGTTGCATCTTTGGTGGCTTCTTCGATCAGCTGCAATTTCAGATCAGCCAGTTTGGTATATAAAAACATCGGCGCATCGCTGTAAAACTCAACTCCATCATCAATCAGTTTTGAAATATCGCGCGACACTTTTTCGATGAGCTTAATGTTTTTCGATTCTATTTTCACATTCTGTGTAAGTCTGTATCCGGTGAATTCGCTGCGGCTCGAGCCATCGTCATTATACACCGTCTGATATTCGCGGTTGATCTGAACAGCCGAAAACTGAATTTCCTTTTCAGGAACATTCTGCGCTGCCAGAAATGCTTTTACTTTTTCAACATCCTGTTTCAGATCGTTCGAAGCCTGCTTCATGTCTTTGTTTGATTTCGAAAACGATCCGTTCCAGACAATCAGATCCGACGAAAAGTTTTTCTCGGCAAGTCCCGTGACCTCGATGCTGTGCGGCGCACGACTGCGGTCTCTGTAGTTTTTTCCAAGGAAGTAACCTGCGACAATCACTGCAACAGCAATGATAGAGGTTGTGATGATCGATGTGTTTTTCATGACGATATGATTTGATGAAGTTTTTCGATTTGTGCGGGCCAAGCGTATTTTTCAATAACGAAATTTCTACCATTTATTGCAATACGATCTCTTTCCTCTTTGTTTTTCAATAATGTAACCACCATCTCAATC
>CAYSCE010000179.1:0-6659 GCA_964429475.1 uncultured Bacteroidaceae bacterium
GTGGACAGTACAATCAGAGTAAGAAAAACGGCTATTCTCATGGATTCAGGTTCAACAAGTGATTCAGTCCAACAAGGACAATGTCCGGGACTGCAAAGATGTTATTTTCATTCGACAAATCAAAATACCTCTGATCACCGCCACTTATAAAAACGCTTGCTTTATTGGTATTTTTCTGAAATTCAGCTATTCTGAACCGAATCTCAGCTAAACAACCCGATAAAACTCCACTGAGGATAGAATCTTTAGTAGTGAGGCCCATCATGGAAAAATCTTTGTCTGGTTCGACTAACGGCAGTCGTCCGGTAAAATTGTGTAATGCCTTTAACCGTAAACTGATTCCCGGGCTAATGGCTCCTCCGGTGTATCGTCCGTGCGCATCCACATAGTCAAATGTCAGGGCTGTCCCTATCTGAATAACCAGAAAAGGGAATGCATGCTGATTTAAAAATGCGGCACCACATACGGCAGCCAAACGATCATCGCCCAGTGTTTCCGGTGTCTTATAGATCGATTCGACCGGCATACGGGCGCACTGCCGGACATTTCTGAAGCCATTTTCTTTCAGAAAATGAATCTGACTTTCTTCAATATCAGCAACGCAAGCATACATTCTTGCCGAATCGGGAAAACGATCGATCAGCGTTTTTATATTAGGAACAGAGAAAGCTGATACAGCGGATTCAACCTCTGTGTTTTCAGAGTAAACCGCTGTTTTACAGCATGTATTTCCAATATCCAGGACGAGATTCATAAAGTTCTGGCAAAGGTAACAGAAAAAATTTTGTCAGATTAAAATATCGTTATATATTTGCACTCCCAAAAAGGAAGGGCGTCGTAGCTCAGTAGGTAGAGCAGCGGACTGAAAATCCGTGTGTCACTGGTTCAATTCCAGTCGATGCCACAAAAAAAGCCGGTTAATAACCGGCTTTTTCATTTTAAAACATGTCAGAATCACCAGGCTCCGATATATCTGTAGAATTCATCGGCATTTGAGTTGAAAGTGAAAGCATCGTTGATGAGGAAAATATTGTTTTTATCAATAACAAAATTGTAAGCGCCTTTTGCCAGTCTAAGTCTGTTTGAATCGAAGGTCAGCATAAGCATCAGTTCGCGCAGCTGAGCAGAAGTTACTCCACGGGAAACAGCTGAAAGAGCCATATGAACGCGGGTGTCGTCGAACGATTCGCGGCGCATGGAAGCGAGCAGCATACTGAAGGATTCGGGCGACATTCCATAACAACCATATCCACCTGTATTGTACGAGTTCCCGGTAAAATAGCCGTTGCTGCCGCTGCATCCATAACTTCCACTACCATAATAGCCATTGTTATCGCTGTAATATCCATTATTTCCATAGCCATTTCCCGGACCGCCGTGGTGGCCATAACCGTTTCCATGGCCATTGTTTTCGTGCAGATTTTCGGTGCGCAAAATCACAAAAGTTCCGAAGCGGTCAATGGTGGCAAAGATTCTTTTATTGGGTAAAATGTTTACAGATCCACGGTAGAGATAATCGTACATGGTTCCATTCAGCGTAAGTGAGCTTTTTACAACTTCGAGGCTGTGGTTGCCGTGACTCAGATTGCTGATGTACACCGAACCGCCGCGACTGTCGTACTGACGGCCATCGATAACAGCATAAAATCCGGCATTTTCATTTATGGTGATGGTCAATTCCGAAAAAGGTGTTGCGAACATAGCCGGCAAAATGGCCATCAGGGCGAGTAAAAGAGTAAATTTTTTCATGGCTTGTTCCTCCTGTATTAAATGAGTGAATTGCCACGGCACTTTTCAAAGGTTGTGCCATAAAGTTTCGACCAATTTCAGAAACAGGAATTTTCGTCGGTGCAAATTAAAAATGTGTGTATTTTTACAGCAGAAACCAATCAAAGCCAGCAACAATGAGAAACAAAGCCATCATCAATAAAGAGGAAATTCTTCAAATCATTAAACAATCGAAAATCTGCTTTGTGGCGATGGTTGATGAAAACGGACTACCATACAATCTTCCGTTTAATTTCGGTTTTGATGAAGATTACATTTATCTGCACAGCGGCAGCGAAGGAAAAAAAATGAACATTCTTCAGAATAATCCAAATGTATGCATAGCCTTTTCGAACAGTGAAGAACTCGCATATCAAAGTGCCGATGTGGCCTGCAGCCATTTCATGAAATACAAGAGCGTTCTGGTTTGGGGACCGGTTGAATTTATTGACAAAGCTGAAGAAAAAATATCTGTTCTGAATAAATTCATGAAACATTACACCGGCCGCGATGATTTTAAATACAATACACCAGCAATCACCAACGTAAAAGTGTATCGTGTTTCGACTAAAAATATGAGCGGAAAAACGTACGGATTTTAATATGCCGGGGATTCTGGCGTAATAAGCTGATTTTATTCAGCAGCCAATAATTCAGACTTTTTTTTCCGGAGAAAAATCCGTTGCATCAGCCAGTACAAAGCAGCGCCGATAGTAATTCCCAGCAATGCACCAACAGCGACATCGGCCGGATAATGAGCGCCCAGATACACGCGGCTATAGGCAATTAAACCGGCAAAGCCAACGAAAAGAATCCAGAACCAGTATTTGAAATTTCTGCGGAGCAATAGCCACATAAAAGTGGCGAGACCAAAACTGTTGGCCGCATGCGAAGAAATAAATCCGTACTTACCGCCACAATAGCCGTTTACAAGGTGAACATAGTCTTTAAGTTCAAGATTCTGACAAGGGCGATAGCGCAGAAAAATATTTTTAAAAAGATGCACAGAAATCTGATCAGTAGCGGTCACCATCAATGGAATAAAAATCAGTAACAACCACCATTTGTTCTTTAGCACCTTGATAGCGAGTATCAATAAAAGTAAGTAAAAAGGAATCCAGGTGAATTTATAACTCACCCAATAGAAGAAAAAATCGGCCGCATCGGAATGACACCCGTTTATAAGCAGGAACAATTTCCGGTCGATATTTTCAAGAAATTCAATCATCAGATTTATTCATGATATTCCAGATGGCATCTTTGAGTTCAGCCAAACCCATTCCTGTGGCTGAAGAGAAGAACACCGGATGATGACTTTTCAGTTTGGTTGCAATTTTTTTCTTTTGTGCTTCATCAATCAGGTCGCACTTGGAAACAGAGACAATTCTGTCTTTCTGCAGCAGCTCAGGATTATAGAGTTTAAGTTCGTTGAGTAAAACTTTATATTCCTTCAACGCATCATCGGAGTCAGCCGGAATGAGGAACAGCAAAATGCTGTTTCGTTCAATGTGGCGCAGGAAGCGTAGTCCAAGTCCCCTCCCCTCGTGAGCGCCTTCAATAATTCCGGGGATATCGGCCATGACAAATGATCGGTCATCGCGGTAAGGAACTACGCCAAGATTAGGTACCAGCGTAGTAAACGGATAGTCGGCAATTTCGGGCTTAGCAGCAGAAACGACAGAAAGGAGCGTGGATTTTCCGGCATTTGGGAAACCGACCAGACCAACATCGGCCAGCAGCTTGAGTTCGAATATAGCCCAGTTTTCAAGAAAAGGTTCACCCGGCTGAGCAAAGCGCGGAGCCTGCATGGTTGCTGTTTTAAAGAAATCGTTTCCTTTGCCTCCGCGACCACCTTCGAGCAGTATAATTTCTTCGCCATGGCTGGTTATTTCGAAAAGTACTTCTTCGGTTTCAGCGTCGCGGACAACTGTTCCAAGCGGAACTTCAATGTAGACATCTTTTCCGTCGCGGCCTGTTTTACGGTTTTCGCTGCCGTTCTGTCCATCTTCAGCGTGAACGTGCTTGGTATATTTCAGGTGGAGCAGCGTCCACAACTGCGAATTGCCACGGATAATCACATGACCGCCGCGACCGCCGTTGCCACCATCGGGGCCACCCCGCGGTGTCAGTTTCGACCGGTAGAAATGTGCTGAGCCAGGTCCACCCTTACCGCTACGGCAGTAGATTTTGACATAATCGATAAAATTGCTTTCTGCCATAGTTTTAAAATTTACATGTGAATGCGGATGGTTTTGTCAATGAGGGCTGCAACAGTGTCAATGTGCTGATTCCCGTCGACCGGCACCAGGCGTTTTGTTTTTCGGTAATAATCAATCACCGGTTGAGTCTGGCTGAAATAAATCATCAGCCTGTTATTCATAATGTTTTCGTTATCATCGGATCGTCCCGAAGTTTTTCCACGTTCGAGAACACGCTTCATTAATTCATCTTCAGGCACTTCGATGGAAATAACAAGCCCGATTTTCATTTTTCGTTTAACAAAAATGCGGTCGAGCATTTGCGCCTGGTATAATGTTCTTGGAAAACCGTCGAAGATGATCCCTTTTGCGTTGCTGTGTGTGATAGCATAGCGGTAAAGTTCCTTCAGAATGATCTGATCGGGCACCAGCATTCCGCGGCTGATAAATTTGTTGTACAGCTCACCCATGGCCGTGCCAGCAGCTATTTCACGGCGGATAAGGTCTCCGGTTGAGATATGCAAAAAACCGTGAGTCTGCACAATTCTGGCAGCCTGAGTTCCTTTACCACAGCCCGGGGGGCCGAAAATGACCATGTAGAACATTCCTATCTCAAATTTTTAAAAGCGCGTTCTATTTCTGATTTCAAACGCTGGTGTACTTCTTCTTCTTCGCCGGTTGCATCAATTTGTTTCAGCAGGTTTTTACCGGAATAGTATTCATACAAAGCCGAAGTGCGCTGTTCGTACACTTCAAGCCTGTGAATAATGACATCGAGACTGCGATCGTAAGAACGCGCATTTTCGGTTTCAGCACGTTTTGAAAGACGCTTAATATTCTGCAGCGTCGGCGATTGAAAAGAAAACACTTTTGTGACTTTTCCGCCCATTTTCCGGAGCACACCATCGAGAATGTAGGCCTGGGCAATGGTCAGCGGAAAGCCCTTGAAAATATACCCTTTTGCGTCGGGATGCTTATTAATTTGTTCTTCGATGAGTTTAATGGCAATTTCATCAGGGACGATATCACCTCTATCCACATATTCCTTTGCCATTTCACCCAATTCGGTTTTCATTTCAATTTCGTGACGCAGCATGGATCCGGTTGAGACATACACCAGATTGAGTTCCTGTGCAATGCGTTTTGCCTGTGTTCCCTTTCCAGATCCGGGAGGGCCGAACACAATGAAATTAAACCAGATACTGTCGAGCGCCTTTTGGATGATGGTATCAATTCTGTCAAAAACCACATCAAGTTCACCGTTACCATCGACCGAATGGAATTTCTGCATACTCATGTAGAATTCGGCTACCGGTCTGGTTTTATCTTCATATTCCTTCAACCGGTAGTTAATCACATCCATGCTTTTGTCGTCGGATCGGTTTTCGCGCGAGGCGCGGTCTGAAAGTCGCTCTACAAGGACATTTCTAGGAACTTCGAGACAAATCATCGAAGTCAGTGAGGAATTCATCCGGAGCATTAACCCTTCCAGAATGTATGCCTGAACAACGGTTCGCGGAAATCCATCGAACAAATAGCCATTGGCATCGGGATTGGTTTTGATTTTATTTTCAATGATCTGAACAATAATATCGTCATCAACCAGTCCGCCCTTTTCAATAACCTGTTTAGCCTGGCGGCCCAGCGAGGTATCGTTGGCAATTTCCTCGCGCAGCATATCTCCTGTTGAGATATAGGTAAGCTTGTATTTTTCAAGCAGTTTTTTTGATTGCGTACCTTTTCCGCAACCAGGAGGTCCAAATAAAGCAATGTTTATCATACTCAGTCAACGATTTTGTAAATGTCGCGCAGATTGCGGCCTTTGCCATCATAGTCAAGTCCGAAGCCGATAATAAAATCGTTCGGAATTTCGATACCGACATAATGGATATAGTAGTTGTGCTTAAAAGCTTTTGGTTTATAAAGTAAAGTAGCAATCAGAACATCTTTGGCTCCGGCTGCTTTCAGTTTATCTTTGGCCATGAGCATGGTAAGTCCGGAGTCAATAATATCTTCAACAATAACAATGGTTCGGTCTTCAACGTCAACATTCAGGCTCATGAGTTCGCGCACGCTGTTTGTACTTTCGGTGCCCTCGTAACTGGCCAGACGAACAAAGGTAATGTCGCAATCGCCGTTAAATCGCGTAATCAGTTCAGAGGCAAAGACAAAAGCGCCGTTCAGCACTACAATAAACAGCGGATTTTTACCTTTCAGATCCTCATTCATTTTAGCAGCCAGCTTTTCAATAGAAACAATAATGTCTTCGTGTTTCAGATACAGATTGAAGTCGCGGTTGTTGACGGTTACAGTGCTCATGACGATAAATTAAGGCGCAAATTTAGTGATTTTGTACGGATAAATAAGGCTTTTTCCTGTCGAAAGAAGCGTGGCGTACACCGATAAAAATGCCTCATCAATAATGTGTAAACAAAATGTGTTCATTTAATGCAGGAATTTTAGTATGTTTGTAGGTTAAAACGAATTTGAATGGAAGCAAAAGTCAGCATTATTATGGGCAGTATGTCAGACTGGCCCGTCATGGAAAAAGCAGCGCAATTTTTCGAAGAAAACATGATTGCATTTGAGGTGCAGGCATTATCGGCCCATCGCACCCCTGAACAGGTTGAAGTTTTTGCAAAAGGAGCAGTAACACGTGGCATAAAAGTAATTATTGCTGCAGCCGGCATGGCC
>CAYSCE010000180.1:0-6652 GCA_964429475.1 uncultured Bacteroidaceae bacterium
AGCACCTCGAAATCTCAATGGATCTCAAACTGGCTGCTAACATGTCCGATGAACTGGCTCAGAAAGCTATGGACATCTGCCCTGTTGGCTGTATCCTGAAAAAAGAAGTCGGTTTCAAAGATGCTATTGGCACACGTAAGTATGACAAAAATGTCATTGGATCTGATATTGAAAAAATCACCAAATAAGGAGGACTAAAAATGAGTAAACCAATTGTAGCAACAACTTCCTTAGCCGGATGCTTCGGATGTCATATGTCATTACTCGATATTGATGACAGAATTCTGAAACTCATTGAACTCGTTGAATTCAACAAGTCTCCTATTGATGATATCAAGACTTTCACCAAACAGTGCGATATCGGTATCATTGAAGGTGGCTGCTGCAACAGCGAAAACGTTCATGTACTGAAAGAATTCCGCAAAAACTGCAAAATTCTGATTTCGCTGGGCGAATGCGCCATCATGGGCGGTCTGCCTGCCATGCGTAACGGAATTCCCGTTAAAGAATGTCTGGAAGAAGCATATCTGGGTGGACCAACCGTAGGTCTGAACACCGAGAAGATCATGCCCAACGATGAAGAGCTTCCGATGATTCTTGACAAGGTGTATCCCTGCCACGAAATCGTGAAAATCGATTATTATCTTCCGGGATGTGCACCACGCGCCGACCTTATCTGGGAAGCTGTAGCAGCCCTTGTAACCGGTAACCCGATGAATCTTCCTTACGAAGTGGTGAAATTTGATTAATCAAAAAACGAAAAAGACAATGGCACAAAAAGTAACAATAGAACCTGTAACCCGCGTTGAAGGCCACGGAAAAGTGACCATTCAGCTCGATGATAATATGAACGTAACCCAGTCGCGTCTTCATATTGTTGAATTCCGCGGATTTGAACGTTTCGTTCAGGGCCGTCCCTACTGGGAAGCTCCTGTGCTCGTTCAGCGCCTTTGCGGTATCTGCCCCGTCAGTCACCACCTCGCTGCTGCCAAAGCCCTCGACGTGATTGTTGGCGCTGGAACCGGACATGGTCTTACCCCGACCGGAGAAAAAATGCGTCGTCTGATGCATTACGGACAGATGTTCCAGTCACATGCACTGCACTTCTTCCACCTTTCTTCACCTGACTTCCTCCTTGGATACGATGCAGATCCTGCAATCCGCAACGTCATCGGTGTAGCACTCAATTTCCCGGATCTCGCTGTTCAGGGTGTGATGATGCGTAAATACGGACAGGAAATCATCGAACGCACAGCCGGTAAAAAAGTACACGGAACCGGTGCAATCCCTGGTGGTATCAACAAATGCCTGAGCGCCGAAGAAAAAGCATTCCTGCTGAATGGTTCAGACATCATGAACATTGACAAAATGATTGCATGGGCCGATGGCGCGCTGCAGTTCTTCAAGGAATACTACATGAAGAACAAAGCGATGATTGATGGCTTTGCATACTTCCCGTCAAATCACCTGAGTCTTGTTCGCAAAGACGGCGCCCTTGATCTGTATCACGGTGTTCTCCGTGCTGTGGATGCTGATGGTAAACGCATTCTGGACGATGTTGACTATCAGGAATACAACAAATACATCGAGGAAGAAGTACGCTCATGGAGCTACATGAAATTCCCGTATCTGAAACACCTGGGTAAAGAAAAAGGCTGGTACCGCGTAGGACCACTTGCACGTCTGAATACCTGTGATTTCATTCCGACGCCGATGGCTCAGAAAGAATTCGAATTCTACAAATCACAAACAAACGGCAAGCCCGACAACTATTGCATGCACATGCACTGGGCACGACTGATTGAATTGCTCCACTCGGCAGAAGTCATCAAAGACTTACTCAACGATCCGGACATTCTGAAAAACGACCTCGTAACCAAAGGAACCAAGCAGAGCGAAGGCGTTGGCCTGATCGAAGCTCCGCGCGGAACCCTGTTCCATCATTACAGGATCAACGAGAATGACCAGATTACTATGGCCAACCTCATCGTTTCGACCACCAACAATAACGAGCCGATGAACCAGTCGGTGAATTTTGTTGCACGCCGCATGATGACCGGTCAGAAGGAAATCACCGAGCCGATGAAGAACCAGGTCGAAATGGCCATCCGCGCCTATGACCCGTGTCTGAGCTGCGCTACCCATGCGCTTGGCCAGATGCCGCTCGACATCAAACTTGTCGATTCAAAAGGCGACGTTCTTGATCATTACAGATCATAATTCGTCAATTGAATTATTAAAAAAGTCCGTCGGTTTCCGGCGGACTTTTTTTGTGATCGAATTGTATGAATGTGGCAACTGGAGTTCGTTTCGGTGATATTGCCACTAGTTTTTCATTAAACCTAAGAGAAATATGTCATGGTCCGATTTCCAATGGTCGACTCTTCTGGAGTCATCAAAATCCGTGAACTATAAAATATTTCTTTCCGGGATTACCTAATAACAAATACCAAAATTCATCTTTATTATCGTAGCCAAAGTATCAGAAAAATCGGAACTGAAAACGACAAAACAACATATAGCCATATATAAAACAGTTTTCTCCGCTTTTTATTTTTACGTTCGTTTTTATATTTTTTGCAAACATCCAGATATTTTTTTTCGTGGTTGAATACGAAGTATAATCCATAGTAAATTACTATTGCAATAAAAAGGATTACCCATTTTGGAATAACACCCAACAATTTGACATGAAATACTAAATCCAAGATAATCATTGGGGTCATTATTGTATTTAGAAAAAACAAGACAGTAATACCAAGCAAAGCATTCATGGCCGGGTTGTCTGCTTTGCCCCATGTTTTCAGGTTCCAGGAATAAAGCCTGTAATGGAGATATTTCAGGAATTTTATAATTGATTTCACTATGCTAAGCTACAAAAATCATTTTCATTTCGGTTGTCGCCAGTCCGGAATTCCGGGAATTATATCCCAGCCTTCGGGTGGTGCTTCTGTGATGCTGTCTGGAACTGGATAATCCAGTAAAAGTTTACTGTTTTTGGGGTTATCGGGGTTGAACATTACGTAAAAACTCTTATGTAAAGCTTGCTTTGGTTTTTCACATGGGAAATCACTTTGTGTTTGTATATATTTTTCACCTTTAACAAAGTAATAATACTCCAACTCATTCCCATCTGGCATTATGGTATGCTTAAATGGGATTCCAATTGTGAATCCATGTTTGTTTTTTAATTCATCAGTTTTATGCCAGCTAATTACTGCAATAGCGATAGGCAAGGCAATTATCAGGCATATACCAGCAATTTGAAAAATTTTATTATTGAAAAATTTCATTTTTGTTTTGACTATGCTAATTTACAAAAATACATGTATGCCACAAACATTCACTCGTTTGAATAATCTGAAAAATAAATGGATTTTTGTCCTTACCTTTGTCTAAAACAGCACCCAATGAAAAAAACTCTGATATACGGATACGGCAATGCAGGCCGCATGGACGACGGCATCGGTGAACGCTTTGTGGATATGGTTGACAAGTGGATTGAAGAGGAGAAGATTGAAAATCTTTTCACCGATTGCAATTATCAGCTCAACATCGAAGATGCAGCCACTGTTTCGGAGTACGACACCGTCGTTTTTGTTGATGCCAGCATTGTGGAGGACGTTGAAAATTTCCGTCTGGAAAAAGTAGAACCCAACGACGCCACCATCGAATTCACCATGCATGCGGTATCGACCTCGTATGTGATTGATCTTTGCCGCAAGATATACAACAAAACACCCGATGCATATGTGCTGCATGTGCGCGCCTACGAGTTCGATTTCAAAGAGGAAATGACACCCAAAGCGGTTGAAAACATGCTCGATGCGTTTGTGTTTCTGAAAGATTTTCTAATGAAAATGGCGTAATCCGTCACGGAATTATTGAGCAACTGAAATTTGAATCACTTAAAAATATTATTACTTTCAGGTTAGTTGAATTTTTCTATTGTAGTCGCTAAAGTGTTATCTAGAGCTGATTTATATGGATTATAGTTTTACTCCGATGTTGTTATAACCCGCCATAAGTGGGTAAAAAATGGTACTTCTGGCGAGTTATAAATGTATAATTGGCCAAATGTGGAAAAAAATGTATATTTGTGGCGACTTATAATGATCCGTTTTGAGAACAATTGTCGGCAGAGACTTTGAAAAGGATGAGCTTGAAAGCTTTTACCAATCGGATGTTTCGGAATTTGTGGCTGTGTATGGCCGCAGGAGAGTCGGAAAGACTTTTCTTATCCGGGAGTTTTTCCGGGACCGGTTTGACTTTTATCTGACAGGGCTTGCAAATGGCGGTTTCAGTGAGCAAATGGCCAATTTCAATCTTGCTTTGCGTGAGGCTGGTCTGACAGATACACCAGTAGCTAAAAACTGGATTTATGCATTTCAGCAATTGCGTATGCTGATTGAAAAATCGAGGAGGAAAAAGAAAGTGATTTTTCTGGATGAAATGCCCTGGCTCGATACACCGAAATCGAACTTTCTGAGTGCCTTGGAGCATTTCTGGAATTCATGGGCTTCGGGTCGGAATGACATTCTGCTGATTGTCTGCGGATCTTCCACCACATGGATGACCGATAAACTGCTGAACAATAAAGGTGGCCTGCACAACCGCATCACGCATCAGTTGCGGCTGGAGCCGTTTACCCTGAAGGAATGTGCTGCATACGTCAAGTCGCTGAAATTCACCTGGAGCCAGCATCAGGTGGCTGAATGCTATATGGCGCTTGGTGGTATTCCTTATTACTGGAGTTTGCTGAAAAAAGGAATGAGCGTTGATCAGAACATTGACCACCTGTTTTTCGGAGCCAATGCCCGTTTGAAAGATGAGTACAAAAACCTGTATGCAGCTCTTTTCAAAAATTCAGACAAGTACATGCAGGTTGTGGAGGTATTAAGCAAAAAGAGCAGCGGTCTGACGCGGCAGGAAATTGTTGAAGGCATTGAAGAAAGCAGTGGCGGAGGATTGACAAAAATCCTGGAAGATCTTGAAAACTGTGACTTTATCCGCTCCTTTAAGGCATATAACAAGAAAAGACGTGACCGGATTTTTCAGCTTTGCGATTTTTACACGTTGTTTTATTTCAGGTTTGTGCGTCGTGCCGGCAGGGATAAAAATTACTGGAAGAGCATAATGGACACCACTCAACATCGGGCCTGGGCCGGTTATGCGTTTGAGCAGCTTTGCACCATGCATGTTGATCAGATGAAACATGCGCTTGGAATTTCAGGCGTGTATTGCAATGTATATTCATGGCGCAGCCCAGCGGGTACTGACAAAGGCGCTCAGATTGATCTGATTCTCGACCGCAATGACAATGTGATTAATTTGTGCGAGATGAAATTTTCCATACATCCTTTTGCTATTAATAAAAAGTATGAGAATGAACTGAGAAATAAATCCGGCATTTTCAGAAGTGTGACAAATACAAAAAAATCGGTATTTCTTACCTTTGTATCATCATCAGGATTGGCTCAGAATGTTCATTCCGGAATTATCCAATGTGAGATTGAATTAAAGGATTTGTTTGCTATTTAAAGGTTATAATCCGCCATAACTATGTTTTTTGACCCACTTATGGCGAGTTATAAATTTTTGAATTTTTTATTAGTGCTTTCCATGTTTATGAAACACATAGTGCGAATGATAGTGTTTATGCACTTCGTCGCCGTGTTTGTGGGTGTGCTCGTGAATCAGGTTTACGCTGACAAGAAAATCCTCGTCGTTTAAAATTTCTTCAGCAGTTCCGGTTTTGCTGATGGTGTGATCTTCGGATAACACTATGACACGCGGCTGAAGATGGTCAACCAGATCGAGGTGATGAGTTGTGAAAACAACGGTTTTCCCTGCACGGTTCAAAGCCAGCAGCAGCTCAATGACAAAAGTTTGTGATTTGGGATCAAGTCCTGCAAGCGGTTCATCTACCAGTATTATTTCAGGATTAATGGTGAGCACGGAGGCTATGGCAACTTTTTTCTTTTCGCCTCCCGAAAGACTTATCACGGAGCGGTTTTTCAGATGTTCAATGCCAATGGATCTGAGCATTTCAATGGCACGATGTTCTGCTTCCTCCTGCATTATTCCAAGCTGCAACGGAGCAAACATGAGTTCTTCGAAAACGGTGCTGCAGAAAAGCTGCACATCAGAATTCTGAAAAATAAATGCGGTATTTTGTCTAAAACTGGCATTGAAAGCGGATTCCCGCAATGACTTTTCGCTCACTTCTTTACCATGGAAAAACACGTTGCCTGAATCGGGGAAAATAAGTCCGTTCATAATATTCAGCAACGTTGATTTTCCACTGCCATTCTGCCCCATGATGCAGAGCAATTCACCTTTGTGGATGTCAATATCAATATTGCGCAGCGCTTCGTTTTTACCGAAGTATGCATACCCAATGTTTTTCAGTTCAAGAATTTTTTCCATATTGTTGCATGAATATGATGGCAAACCCTGCTATGAGCGCTGTCAGCAATGTAATTAGATCGCGAAGCCAGAATTGTCTGGTTCTCCTCAATGTTATTTTTCCTGTATAACCGCGCGAAATCATGGCTGCATAGGTTTGCTCATAATGACTTTTCGATTTTTTGAAAATAAAAAACACACGGCCTGAAATGATGCTGCGGATATTTTTGTCTTTCACATTGCC
>CAYSCE010000181.1:0-6608 GCA_964429475.1 uncultured Bacteroidaceae bacterium
GGAGGGAGAGGGGTAACCCTCTTTCTTCTGATAAAATGATTATCTCATCATTTTTCCCATGAAAAGTTGCATTTATTACTTGAACTTAGGAAGTCAAAAATACATTCAACAGATTTATACTTTTCTTAAAGAAAGGTATCAAAGAGCAAATTTCTGCAGGTTTGTATATTTGCAGAAAAAAAGACGTAAGTTCTTAAGCGAAGAAATTTTAAATGATTCATGTGAAAAAACAATGCGAAGACTGTGCTTTCAGAAATGAAATATGTCGGTTTATTGACGAGGAAGAATTTTCGGAACTAAATGAAACGACTCTTTATCAGCATTCGCCAAAAGGTCAGACCATCGTCAGACAGGGCGATCCGATGACCCATTTGCTGTATTTATCGTCGGGACTGGTTAAGCTTGAGCATGTTTCGCCCAATAAACAGATACAGATTCCGGCATTGATAAAAGGCCCTGCACTGATCAGCGGTAATTATCAGATCAGCGGTGCGAATAACCTGTTATCGGTAGTAGCTGTTGAAGAAACAAATGCCTGCCTGATTGATCTGGTGGTACTGCAAAGCCGGATGCGAAAAAATGCCATGTTCGCCATAACCATATATGATATGTTGACAACATTTCATCAGCGAGTGCTTGACAAACAGCTCACGTTGGCATGTAAGCGGGTTCCGGGGCGCATTGCCGGAATTCTGCTTTTATTCCGCGAAAAATTTTACAACTCCGATACGTTTTCCTTTCCATTATCACGGCGCGAAATTGCGCACCTTACATTATGCCGCGAAGAAAACGCCATACGCACCTTAAGTAGTCTGGAACAGGATGGCATTATTGAAGTGCATGGAAAAGCGGTAAAAATTCTGGATGTGCAGCGCTTGCAGAAAGTGTATGATCTGGGGTAGGGAGCACAACGCATGCAGCATTGGGCATGCGGTATCTTCGCTCTCGCTCTGTCCGCCGCAGTGGACAGAGCTCTGTATTTGCATGCGACATGCAGCATAGGGCACAACGCTCAATGCGCAACGCACCGGCGGTTGGGTGTAGTCTATTAAAACGGAGTTGTGGGGACTTTCTCAAAATTGCGGGTTGTTCGACATTCCACCGTTCCGACAGACTTTTAAGATTTTTACTGACTTTACTGTCGGAACATGGAACCGTCGTAACAACAGCAAAAACAACGGTTCCATGTCCTCCAGCTCCTGCGTAGCTTCCAGACGATGGAATGTTGTTTTTGTCGCTGAGGACTTTTTGAGACAGCCCCGCAGGAATTACTTTTACAGACTACACCCAACCGCAGAGGGCAAAGCACTGCGCGAGAGGAAAGTTTCAGGTTATAAACCCGATAGCTATCGGGTTAAAAGGCGGCGTAAACGCTTGCGGCTTGCAGCATAAGGCACAATGCGCAACGCATAATGCGCAACGCATAACGCACAACGCATAACGCACAGAGCATGCGGCATGCGGTACGACTAAGCTTCGCTCTCGCTCTGATTCTCGCTCTGTATTTGCATGCGGTACGACTAAGCTTCGCTCTCTTCCGATAGCTATCGGAACTGATTCTCGCTCTGTATTTGCATGCGGTACGATTAAGCTTCGCTCTCGCTCTGTCCGCCGCGGCGGACTGTTTACTCGCTCTGATTTAGAGAGGGCAAAAAAAAATCACAATCCTTTCGGATTGTGACTTATAGTCTGAGTCAAACGTGGTCTTACCAGCGTTTTTGTTTGCGATCGGAGTTGTAGCCGCCACCGTTGCGGTTTCCACCGCCGTTGTAGCCACCGCTGCGGTTTCCGCCGAAATTGCTTTTCGGGCGGTCTTCGCGTGGTTTAGCTTCGTTCACCGTAATCACTTTGCCATCATAAGTGGCTTCGTGAAGTTCTTTTATGGCTTTTGCCGCAGCTTCGCTGTCGGGCATTTCAACAAAACCGAAACCTTTTGAGCGGCCGGTCATGTGGTCCATAATGATTTTGGCTGAGGAAACTTCGCCATACTCTTCGAAAACTGATCTTAAGTCTTCGTCTTTAAGACGATAACTCAAATTTGAAATGTAAATGTTCATTGTTTGATTTTGTGAATAATAGAGTTTTATTGAAAGCGATAAAAACAAACAGCACTATTATTTCAACAATGACATTGGTTTAAACCTCTCAACGTGGTGCAAAGGTACAACTATTTACCGGATTCACAGCTTTATTTATTAATCGATCAATGATTAACACTTTCAGCGAACCTGATGGAACATTTCGAATTTGCAGATAAAAAGACAAAGCTGCAGACTGGTACCGAAAATTTTTGTCAGATCAAATTCATGATAAGCAGTTACCAGTGGGTTTTTTCAGTGGTTGGTTGCTCTGCATTCAATTTTTGGATGAATGCATATATTGAATCCAGACAACTCATAAAGAAGAATTCTTTAAATCAGCAGATACGTGTTTTAATACTTATAATATTGCTTATTCATACAATAAAGAATTTATTTCTTTTAAGAAATTGAATTGTTAATCGAAATTAGAGTAATTTTGCAACACAATTTTAACTCTGATTATGAAAAAAATCTTTTTACTCACATTAATGCTTGTAGCCATAAGTAGTTACGGGCAGATTCTGTTTCAGGAAGACTTTGATGGCGTTGGGGGACCTACAGCAGGTGGGGCCGGCACATACACATTTCCTGCAGGTTGGTTGCTGGCCAATGTTGATAACCTGACCCCAGCTGCTTCGGTAAGTTATATCAACGAAGCCTGGGAACGTCGCGAGGATTTTGCACATAACGTTTCCGATTCGTGTGCATTCAGCACTTCGTGGTATTCGACTTCTGCTGCTTCTGACGACTGGATGTGGACGCCTGCCATCGGACCTCTGCCGGTAAACTGCAGGCTGACCTGGAATGCTGTAACGTACGATCCGAACTATCTTGATGGCTACGAAGTACGCATTATGACCGTTGCTCCTACCGGAGGAACCGCCAATATCGGCAATATGGTGACTTCTTCAACCGTGCTATTTTCAACAGCCGCAGAGGCATCGACATGGACAGCACATGAAGTTAGCCTGAATAGTTACACCGGACAAACCGTATATATCGGGTTCCGGAACAATACGTTTGATAAATTCATTCTACTCATTGATGATATTGTTGTTGAGCAGGTGGTTAATTATGATCTGGAAATAACAGCCGCCAGTACCGGCGCTGAGTATACCAGAGTGCCGGCCTCTCAGGCCGACAGCATCCTGTTTCCGGGTGTAACCATATTCAATAACGGTTTACTCACTGCACATAATGTAGAATTGAAAGTTGCTTTTGAAGACGGCCTTGGAACAATTGTCCGTACCGACTCGGTAATGACTGATTCGCTGATTTCCGGTGCAAGCGTTACATTGACAACAGCTCCGTTTTCGACAACTACACCCGGACAATACAACATCCATTACAGTGTTGACATGACCGAAACCGATTTTAATCCGGCCAATAATGTTCAATCTTTGTATGGAATTGAAGTAACTGACAGTGTTTATGCACGCGACGACAATAATGTAGTTGGGAGTCTTGGCATTGGAGCGGGCACCGGAGGATTTTTCGGGCAGGATTTTCATATATATCAAACAGCGAATCTTTCTTCTGTCGGAATATTTGTAACACGCGGTTATACCGGTGGTAAACTGGCCGTAGCTGTTTGGAATATGTCGGCCGGTAAACCCGATTCGATGATTGCTTCAACCGATACAATTTTGTACCCCGATGACTCAGCCCGTTATTATATCTTACAGATGCATTCGGCCAGTGGTGATTTTTTACTGAATGCCGGTGATTATGCTTTCACTGCCATTGAATTTGACAGCACCCTTGCGGTTGGTCAAACTACTCAGATATTCACACCAGGTCATATGTGGGTGTATTGGGCCGCAGTTCCCTCGGGTGATTGGACAAACTTAGAAACATTCGGAGCCTCGTTTCAGCGTGCAAGCATTTTACGTGCAAATCTGACTGATATTTGTGCTTCCTTCCTGCCGGCTGTTTCAACAACCGCTGCAAGCTGTGCATCATGTCCCGATGGCACTGCGACAGTTGTTATTGCAGGTGGATATGCGCCATATGAGTATGCATGGTCAACAGGCGACACAACACAAACTGTCAGCAACCTTGAACCGGATGATTATACGGTAATTGTTACTGATTCCATGTCGTGTTCGGCAACATTAAATGTACATATAGATTTTACCGATGCTGTTCAGGATGAAAACATTGATTTTGAAATTTTCCCGAACCCAAGTCATGGCGAAGTAACCATTCAGTCCAGTGATTTATACGGTCAAAGTGTACTGGTTGATGTTTGTGATGTAACCGGAAAATCGGTTTACTCGGCTGTGATGAACGAAGCCACACTGCAAATTTCAGGACTGTCGGCCGGTATCTACAACATCAGACTTGTGTATAACAACGAAATGGTTGTACGAAAACTGGTTGTTGAATAATCCCTGATTCTGTCAATTATAAAAAGCTGTCATACAATTGACAGCTTTTTTTGTTTGTTATAGCAAAATGAACTGTATTGCAGGCCAGAGGCACTTAATTCGCAATATTCCGCCGTTCGGAGCTGCGGGACTTTGATTAGAAATAATTTTGCGCAGAACACGGATCCGTTGCGGTCTGCGCAGCTTTGGCCAGCGTTACGACGGTTCCATGTCCTCCTTTCATCCGGACGATGGCATGTCGAAACAAACCGCAAGGCCGACCGAAACGGTCTGTTGTATAATTCATTTTGGTGTTATTTTATATCAGCAATTTTTTTATCAACGTATTCAGCAAGGTTTTCACCTTCCAGATAAAGCATTTCGAGCTCCCTGAGCGGAACATCGATGTTGGCTTTTTTCAGCCGGATCAGGGCATAAATTAATGTCACAACCGGAATACCGCGCCAACGCGTAAAAACAAGACTGAGAAAAGAAACAGGCACATGATTTAAACGCGCATGAATCCAGGCTCCAAGCGGAATAAAGCGCATTAACAAATACAATAAAACGACAACACCGATGCCAATAAGCAGATAGTTGGACATACATCAGAATTTATAAATGGCACAGAGTAACGCGCGGATATTGGCCACCTCATTTGTGTTGGTAACTTTTCCACTGATTTGTGGCGTTCCGTATGCAGCAACAGTGTATTCGAGTTCAGCACCAAAAGTAAGTTTATCGACTGTTATTGAAACCCTTGGCGACACGCGGTACAGCTGATCGATGTTGCTTCCGCGAGCATAAACGGCACCGTTGATATCGTCGGCTGCGCCCAGGTTTTTGCTGTAGCCCAGCAAAATACCATATTTCCATTTCGGGCCTGTGGTGCCGAAGTCGAGAAAGCCGGCAGCTGTTGTAAGATTGGTATAAGTCTTCAATTCCCGCAGAGTGTCTGTGATTTCAGCAACGGCATATCCACCCAGCATCAACATATCGGTTCCGTTTTGGGCGTAGGTACCCATGGCGCTGATCTGAATTTTTTCGTTTTTATATTTGATCCATCCGCAACCCGCATAACTGCTGATGGTAGCATCGGTTGTATAATTGGCGGCGGTTTTCAATTCGGGACGCAATGTTTTGAAATCGGCTCCCAGACCAAACTGCAGCTTGTCGTTCAACGTGGCCACAGTGCGTAAATTGAGTCCCGGCACGGCACTGTTGCGCATGTAAACGGTACTGGTGCCCAGTGGGCCGCTACTGGCAATGTCGCGCTGCATCCAGGCTGTAGCGTATGTAGTGAATTTTCCGGCTTTATATCCGAAGCGAATCTGATTGTTGCGGCTGAATGGAACGAAGGGTGCGCCTGTGTTTACACTGAGTGTTTGTGCAAAAGCATCCACCGGAAACATCGGATGCCAGGTTTGTCCAACAAGCAATTCCGATTTTGTCCAGTTCAGTTTTACATAACCGTGACGCATGCGAAAGCCGCTGATGTCAGCATCGCTGGTGCCATAAAATTCGGTTTCAACAAGGCCGGAAGTTTTTGCTCCAAATGCATCAGGCCCCGTGATGTTGCCGGTAAGCCGCGTTTGAATACTCAGAATATTGAAGGCCGGGTTAGCGTTGATGTCATTTGAATCGGCATCTAACGAAACATTATCAGGAAAAAGATAGAAATGACCTTCGCGCAGACCGTTACTGGCCGAGCATTGGCGGGTATCGTAATAGGCATCGGTTTTTACGTAACCCGAAAGTGTTATTCCGATTTTTTTCTCCTGCGCAAAAGAGAGTATTGAAACAATGGAAAGAATTGCAACGAGTGTAATTTTTTTCATGAGGCGATTTTTAAATTTGGGACAAAAGTAATATTAATGTGCTTATGTGCCTGCACAACGCACAACGCTCAAAGCATGAGGCATAGGGCATGAGGCTAGCGGTAGCTTCGCTCTCGCACTGTTCACTCGCTCTGTCCGCCGCGTTTCGACAAGCTCAACGACCAGGCGGACTGAAAGCTGAGGGCTTAGATAAGAATGTGATCATGAAACCCACAACGACTTTGTCACCCTTGTAACCCTTGTAACCCCTGTCACCCTTGTAACATGTCACGAGTAACGTTTGTAACGTGTAACGACTGTAACTTTGTAACGAGTAACGC
>CAYSCE010000182.1:0-6577 GCA_964429475.1 uncultured Bacteroidaceae bacterium
GGTCAAGCGGATTTTCAGGCAATTGATAATAAATACGTGGATATACAATTTCACCATTGGATTGAATAATGAACGCATATAATGCAAAAACAAACAGGTTTGATTTGTATTGAATAAAATTGTGCACATTAAGTGAATCACATATGTAATTCCATCTGTTGGCACTGACAGGGTCAATTCCCAATAAAACATCTGCGGGTTTTGAAGCAAATATCAACTCGGGATTTTTCAATTTAAGATCTATTAGCTTATGGTAGGCAGTGTCTGCGGAAAAAAATCTCTCAAGATTCTTGTACTGATTAATATTGTACAGATCAACATTCCATTTTTCCCAAAGCGTGTCAAACTGTGTTTTTCTAATACCTTTAAAAGGGTAAGGAGGCTCTGCGGTCTGACATAAGTCAGTGTGGCTGTTTTGATCGATCCTGATTAAATCTGAAATAGAGTCAATAGGAATATGAAAAACCGGACTTTGGGTATCTGGTTCTGTTTTGGGAATGTCCATCCGGTAGCAGTTCAAAATGTTTGACTGTCGCCCGGAATAGATATAATAACGCTCAGAATCATATTTTCTGACAACGTATCGACATTGTGGCAGATTGGTTGAGTCAATTTGGTCAAAAGCTTGCGTATATAAATCAACGATCATTTTGCTCGCGGAGGTCTGTGAAAAAGACGTCATGGAAAACAAAACAGTAAGCCAAATATACACAATCAAATTCTTATTGAAGCCGGATTTCATGGATTAATACTTAACTTATTTCTCTACACAAATGTACTAACATTATTTTATATCATTGTGCTGCATCCCCTGATTACACTGAAATCGATTCTCCCGGTGATTTCAAACGACCCGTCCTCATGCAAAACGCCGCTGTCGTCGGTGGCCAAAAAGGGGCATGAATACATGTTCGCAAGATCGATGATGTTGATGGCACCCGTTGTTTTGTTTTGCGGAGGTGAAAGCGGATCGTTGATGTCGCGCAGCAGAACCCGCATCCAGGGCGGACAATGAAAGATTCCGTTTTTTTGGGAATATGCCTGGCTGAGCAGTTCAGTCATACCATATTCGCTGTGAATGACCGGAACACCAAATGATTTTTTCAGTATTGCATGAAGTTCACTGCGCGACAGTTCTTTACGACGGCCTTTCATACCGCCGGTTTCCATCACAATCAGGTCTGGAAATTCCAGTTTGTATTTTTCGGAAAAATCAACCAGGGCGTGAGTAACACCAATGAGCAGCGTTTTCTGATTTTTATTTTTCAGCGAATTCAACGTCGAATAGAGCTTTTCGTGATCATGAAGATAAAAATCTGAATCAGCATGATTGCTGCATTTGATCCAATGATCGACCATGTACACCAGCGATGAATGCTGCCTTTCGAGATAACCAGGCAGCAAGGCCAGCACAGTGTAATCTTCGGTATTGCCATAAAATCTTTTAAAGCAGTTCATCGCGGAGGTCAGATACAGAGCCGGATCAGTAATATAATGGTGACCAGTTTCACCAGCCGATGTTCCACTGGTTTCGAAAAATAATTCAGCGGAGACACTGTCCGGCAGAATTTTGTTAAAGCGGAAAAGATTAACCGGCAGACAAGGAATTTGCTGAATGTGATGAACGTTTTCAGGCGTTCGTCCGGTACTGTTGCAAAACGTTTTATACAAACTATTATGCTGATAATGCCATGCAAAAAGGCCCAATGCAGCACTTTCAAATTCGGCCGGACTTTGAATGCTGAAAATAGAAACAGATAATTTTTCAGGGCTTATCATCGTTATTTTTCGTACCTTAGTGCAAAATTTTGCAACGTGCGTTCAAAGTTACAAATATTCCTTTTCACAGCGCTCATCAGCTTCGCTGTTGCGGGTTGTATCGAACAGCGCGAATATCCCGATGAACCTGTGATTTCGTACAGCAGTTTTGCTACTGTTGATGGTTTGTCCGGGAAGGACAGCCTGGCTTATTTCTCCATTGAATTTACCGATGGCGATGGTGATATTGGTCTTGAACAGGGCGATACGCTGGCTCCGTTTAATCCGGGAAGCGAGTATTATTACAATTACTTTATTACCTTTTATCAGAAAATCAATGGGGAGTTTCAGGCCATTACAACGCCGTACAACAGCCGTATTCCGGATGTAAACCCCGATCATCTCGAGAAAGACCTCAAAGGAGAAATTACCATAGAAATTGATTTGAATATTCTATCGCTGGTACTGACAAGCGATACCATTAAAATGAAAGCGTATATCGTGGACCGTGCGCTGCATCACAGTAATGTGATTGAAACGCCGGAGTTTGTGCTCGATTTGAATTGAGGCATGCGGCGCAACGCTTAACGCACAACGCACAACGCTTGGTAAGTTGAAAGTTCATCAAGTTCTTAAAGTTGAAAGACTTTGTGGAATTGGTCATCCGCCATCCGCCGCGGCTGATCAGTAGCCTTTCCACAACAGTGATCGGCGAGCAGTGATTGGTGAGCTTTTGTGATCTCTACAAAAGTCGCCGTTCTTACTTTTTCCTCATTCAACCGCACTTCCGATCTAAAATCAAAAATCACATGATCTTGAATCTTAATTCAATGGGTTTAGTCGATTTTTTCGTAAACATCACTTTGTCAGTCAAATAATTTATCGTACCTTTGCACGCTCAAATTGTCAACAACAAGACAATTAGCACAAAAACCAATAATAATCAGCATTTTCAGATGAGCAACATTTCAAAATTGAGGAATATCGGCATTGCCGCGCATATCGACGCCGGAAAAACTACTGTCAGTGAGCGAATCCTGTTTTTTACAGGTGTCAACCGCAAAGTAGGTGAGACGCACGATGGCGCTGCTACCATGGATTTTATGAAGCAGGAACAGGAACGTGGAATTACAATCGCATCGGCGGCCATTACTGCTTTCTGGAAAGATCATCAGATTAACCTGATTGACACTCCGGGTCACGTCGACTTTACCATTGAAGTGGAACGTTCGCTGCGCGTGATTGATGGAATGGTGGCCGTTTTCTGTGCTGTCGGTGGTGTTGAACCGCAGAGCGAAACCGTGTGGAATCAGGCCGACCGTTATCGTGTACCCCGCATTGCATTTGTCAATAAGATGGATCGTACCGGTGCCGATTTCAATGCAGTGGTTGAACAAATGAATAAATACCTCGATGCTTCGGCTCTGCCATTTCAGCTCCCAATGGGCGCTGAAGAAGATTTTGCAGGAATGATCGATCTGATTCATCAGCGTGCTTATTTCTTTGAAAATGACCAGCGGATTGAAAAAGATGTTCCGGCTGAATTTACGCAGGCCGCTCTGGAAGGCCGTCAGCGTATTATTGAAGTGCTGGCTGATTACGATGAAACCATTGGTGATATGTTCCTCAATGAAATGGAAATTTCAAATGAGTTATTAATGAAGGCCGCTCGTGAAGCGACAATCAAACTGCTCATAACACCGGTTTTCTGTGGCGCTGCCTATAAAAACAAAGGTATTCAGTTGCTCCTTGATGCAGTCATTGATTTTCTGCCATCGCCGGTGGATATTGGTGCTGTGGTTGGCAGCGATGTTGACAATGCTGAAAAAATGCTTACCCGCGGACCTTCTGCCAAAGAACCGTTCGCCGCTCTGGCATTCAAGCTCATCAATGATCCTTACGTAGGACAACAGACTTTTTTACGTATTTTTTCCGGAACATTAACGAGCGGAATGGCTTTTTTCAATTCCACCAAAGGCAAGCCTGAACGCGCCGGTCGTATTTTGCGCATTCATGCCAAAGACCGCGTTGAAGTTACTGAAGCTGGTCCCGGCGACATTGTTGCACTCGTTGGTCTTAAACTCACGCGTACCGGTGATACACTTTGTGATCCGCAGAATAAAATATTACTCGAGTCCATTCATGTACCGCCTGCTGTGATTGATTTGAAAATTAATCCGGCCATCCGTAAAGACCGCGATAAACTGAGCGAAGCGCTTGCACGTTTGTGCAACGAAGATCCTTCTTTCCGTGCGCATTTCGATCAGGAAACCGAAGAAACCATTGTTTCGGGCATGGGTGAATTGCACCTGGAAATTATCATGGACCGCATCAAAGAAGAATTCAAGGTGGAAGTTGAAGTGGGCGAGCCTGCAGTTTCATACCGCGAGGCTTTATCGACCGAGGTCGAAAGCAATTATCGTCATGTGAAGCAATCGGGCGGTAAAGGACAGTTTGCACACACCGTTATCCGCTTCGAGCCCAACGAAGGAAAAGGATTTGAATTCGTTGATAAAATCAAGGGTGGAGCAATTCCTGCCGAATACATTTCATCGGTTGAAAAAGGTTTGCGCAAAGCCATGGACAAAGGTCCTCTGGCCGGTTTCCCGGTGGTTGATGTTAAAGCTGTTCTGGTAGATGGCGGTTTCCATCCGGTCGATTCAAGCGATATGGCTTTCCAGCTTTGTGCAGCCATGTGTTTCAAACAGGGCTTTATGAAAGCCGGTCCGAAACTGCTGGAGCCGATCATGAAGCTTGAAGTGAATACGCCCGATGATTATATTGGCGCTGTAACAGGTGATCTGAACAAACGTCGTGGAAAAATCGAAGCTATGCGCCGTTATCGTAAAGGATCGCAGAAACTCAATGGTTTTGTGCCGCTTTCCGAAATGTTTGGCTATGCTACCACGCTGCGAAATCTCTCCAGCGGCCGCGCCAACTACTCCATGGAATTTTTCAACTATCAGGCTTTGCCGGCTGCCACTCAGGAAGCTGTGGTCAAGAAGCTGAACGAGAAGAAGAACGGGTAACGCATAGGGCATGCGGCATAAGGCATGCGGCACAGGGCTCAATGCACAACGCATAAGGCACAACGCCTTCAGCTTAATGCTTAACGCTTAAAGGCTACATTGAATAACAGATCCTTAAGCTTTAAATTTTTAAGCTTTAAGCGGTGTTTATTTGTTATACGTATTTTCTGCCATTCAATTGTAAATATTTGAAATTGGTAGAAGTATTAAACCGTTAAAATATAGTTTCACTAGTTTTATGAAATATAATGATACATTAAGCGGAATTGTAAAAATAAATTCTATTAAAAACATAAATATTATAAATAAATTTATAGATTTGCCAGACCAAACCTATTTTAATTATGGAAAATCAGTTTATTGAATCAAACCAGCAGGCTGTTAACAGCCTGTGTTGCAGCGAATTACCCCCCCTGAAATCAGTGTGAGAGGGAGAGCGAGAGCGACGAGTTGTGAGAACACAGAAAACACACCATCGCACTTGTTCCTGAAATGTAAGTTTCTTTTGTTGTTGATGATTTTATTTATTGTGCCGGTGGGGAATGTGGTTGGACAGGCAAATTGTCAATCTGCTGTTGCAATCTCATATTCTTCGAATTGCAACCAAATGTTTACTATGCAGGAGGCGGATACAACTTTATTTTTAACATTTACTGCAGAGAGTGATAGTGCAATACTTATTATTGCATACGAAGATTCCTGTGCCGGACTTATTCATGTGTATGAAAATGATTGTAATTCTGCTCCTGTTTTTACCAATCAGTTATCGAATGTAATTCCTTTATCTGGATTATCAGCTGCTAGTTCTTACATAGTAAAGATTCAAAAAATCAGCACGACAGCATTTAATTTTTATGCGTATTTGAAAAATGCATTGTCATATTATCCCAGTCAAATTGTTCTTGAGCCGAATGATTATACTCCTTGCTGTGGGCAAACTCTCCATATAACTTTAAACACCGTACAGACTGATACTTCAATTTATAGTCATGATGGATGTCTGGGATTGTTTTATAGTGTAAACGGGAATGCAAGTCCTCTTAATGGTTTGTGGCATCATATTACAGATATCACATTTCCTCCAGGACAAGTGGATGTGTATTGGACACCACCATGCGTTAATCCTGATCCATTTTATGCCAATCAGGGTATTGATTATTATTATTTAGGTTATTCTTGGACTGAAGAAACTAATTCTGGCTGCCAACCATCTTGTATGTGTGCTTTTAATGGCATATACTCGAATCACCAGGCTATACAGGTTATTAATCCCCAAATATCCATTTCAGCCACACCAAATCCCATTTGCATCGGCGAATGCAGCAACCTCACCGCATCAGGAGGAGTGTCTTATAACTGGAGTACTGGCCAAAACTCAAATCCAATATCGGTTTGTCCGCAGATAGCGACAAACTATAATGTTACTGGGACTGACGGCTACGGATGCTCTGGCACGGCGTCGAAAACAATTAATGTTGATTATCCAAAACCAGATTTTACAGCATCACCTAATCCCGTTTGTTTAGGTAATGCAATTAATTTCTTCGGTGAATCAACCTGCGCAGAAAGCATTGTTTCGTGGTTCTGGCAGTTTGGCGATGGCTCTTCTGCTACAGGTCAGACTACATATCATGTCTATACCAGTTCTGGATCTTTTCAGGTGACACTTACAGTAACCGATTCATACGGTAATTCATATACAAAGAATCGGATAGTTACTGTGAGACCACAGCCTGACCATATTGTTTTATCTGGTGCATATTCCTTAATTTCTTGTACCAGTTTCCTCA
>CAYSCE010000183.1:0-6532 GCA_964429475.1 uncultured Bacteroidaceae bacterium
CAAAGCACGCTACTCTATTGGAAGACACACCAAACTGCTTGGTGATCTGCAGATCCGCAACGTTACATACCAGGTTGCCGGCGATGAAGATGACCGAAAAGATCTTGACATCGATGAATCTTTTGTTTTTGTAAATCCGAAAGCCAGTATTGTACATGATTTCGGTAAAAATTCGGTGTATGCCTATTTTGGCGTAGCAGGCCGCGAACCCAACCGCTATATGATGGTAGATGCCGACAGTGGCAACATGCCTGAACCTGAAATTCTGTTTGATTACGAAGCCGGATATACGCATGCAACAGATAAGTGGAATGCCAATCTGAATTTCTATTACATGAGTTACCGCAATCAGCTGGTTCAGACGGGCGAGATAAATAACATCGGTTCGGCCATTTACGTCAATGTGCCCGAAAGCTTCCGCACCGGACTCGAAGCCATTGCAGAATGGAAAATAAACAGGAAATTTAATGTGGCCGGAAATGCAACATACTCAATCAATAAAATCAGAAACTTCGACATTTATGTTGACGACTGGGATACGTGGTCTCAGGTGTCGGAACATTACTCAAGCAGCGACATCAGTTTCTCGCCCGCACTTATTGCATCGGCACGAGTGGGCTACAAACCTGTAAAGAATCTGTATTTCAACCTGACCGGGAAATATGTAAGCAGGCAGTATATCGACAATTCAGCTTCTACAGAGCGTTCGCTCGACCCGTACAAAGTGTTCGATCTGAATGCCGAATACATTCTGAAGCCGAAATTTGTCCGGGAAATCGCATTCCGACTGAGCATCAGAAATATTTTTTCTGAAGAATATGAGTCCAATGCCTGGGTATATCGTTATTATTATGGTGGCGAACACTATGTGATGGATGGATATTTCCCGCAGGCCTACATCAACTGGCTGGGCAGTGTGAGTATAAAATTCTGATCCGCAGACGCAGTTGCATATGATATCTATCAGAATCCGGGTTCGTAAAACAATCATACGAGTCCGGATTTTGTTTTACCTTTGGTATTGTTTTTGAGAACCCGGACCGAAAATTTTTAAAACATGAAACCAGTACAACTTATTTTAATCGTTGCTTTTACAGCATTGTTTGTTACATCAGGACAGAAAGCCACTGCACAGAATCAGCATAAAACGCTGACATTAACCACCGCAAATTTTGATGAAACCATTAAAAAAGGTGTTGTTCTGGTTGATTTCTGGGCCACCTGGTGTCGCCCCTGCGTAGTACAAGGCCCCATCATCGATGAAATCGCTGATTCACTGGCCGGAAAAATTAAAGTCGGTAAAGTCGACACCGATAAAAACAAAGATCTTCAGAGCCGGTTTGCCATTCAATCCATTCCAACCACCATTATTTTTGTGGATGGCGTTGCTGTCAACAAGGCCATCGGGCTGCAAACCAAAGAACAAATACTCGAACGGCTGAAACCATATTTGAAAAAATAGCGCTCTGTTCGAAAAAAGATTATTTTTGTATTGAAAAAAATGATGTTTGCATAAACATCATTTTTTGTTTGTTCTTTTTTCTTCCGGTTATTAGCTGTCACTTTGCCTTTGTTCAAATTGTTATAAACCAATATCTTTAACATCCATTTGTGTTTTGGCATATGGATTGATTACCTCGCCCGCAACAAAAAAAACATGTCATCATGAGAACGAAATTCTTTTTATCCGCACTGACGCTGTCACTTGTTCTTTTTTCATATACAGCATCCATAGCACAAACACGTACTATGGCCAACACCGCTTATAAACGCGGTGAAAAACTTACGTATATTGTTTACTTCGATTCATTCCTGACCGGTAAAATCAAAGCTGCCTACGGAATTTTCGAAGTCATGCCCGAAACCGAAACGGTGGGTGGTCAAACATGTAATCACATCGTTGCTTCAGGAGCTACCTTTAAAAAATACAACTGGGCTATTTATGTAAAAGACCGCTTCGATTCGTATGTGGACGAAGAAGGTCAGTATCCGCTCCTGTTCCTGCGCAAAGCCCATGAGGGTAATTTCACTGCAGACCAGACCATTGCTTTTAATCATAGCAAAAATGTAGCGCAGTTCAAAGACAATAAAAAAGATAAAACCGTAAATTATTACATCCCGACTTATGTTCAGGATATGATCTCGGTTGGTTATTATGCGCGGAATCTTGATATTTCAACAGTGCCTGTAGGCGGCAGCATCACGATTCCTTATGTGTTCGAAGACAGTCTGTTTTCTACCACGTTATTATATCAGGGTGTTGAAGATGTTAAAATCGAGCTTGGTACGTTCAGCTGTCTGGTCTTTAAACCGAAAGTGTTGGTCGGAACCGTTTTTGGCGAAGCTTATCCGCTTACCATTTATATCACCAACGATCAAAACCGTATTCCGATTTATGCAAAAAGCTCCATTCTGATTGGTAATGTCAAATTCGAACTGCTCTCCTATGCCAATCTGAAAAATGCACTTACTTCGAAAAAGAAATAATTCTGAAAGCCTCGCAAGAGGCTTTTTTAATGCGCATTGTTTTTATGATTGTTTCTTGTAATTATTGTATTTTTGCCCAATCATTTTAGTGTTTTATGATTCTCAAACTGGTAATATAATTTTCTCAATCTGGCTCAGCTTTGATGTACTGCCCGGGCAAAAAGTCCGGAGCAAAAGGCTTCCTTTAATATTTTCGATTTGTGCTACAAATACCTGACACCCCATCAGGGAATCTGCCTGTTTCAAAGTGAGCCGAACCTGCATCTGTTGCAGTTTTAATCTCATTCTTTCATTTAAAAAATAAAAAAATGCATTTATCAAAACTTCAAAAAAGTTCAGGAATTGTTCTTGCTGCTTTAATACTCATTGTTACAGCAATGAGTTCCATGTTTTTTCTGTTTGAATTAAAACTGTCGCTTATACAATGGGTGGCTTTTAATTCATGTTCGGTCATCAACATCATAAGTCTGATTTGCTTCTGCTTGTTTGTATTTGGGAACAAGCCGTCAGCATTGGCATTCACCATTCTACCGGCCTTCTACCTTGGGACCTTATCCATGTTTGTACTACCATGGAATCAGGACATGCTGATGGCTCATGCCGGACATATCTTTATGTCGCTTCACATTATTTGGGTGATTGGTGTGTTGATTAAAAACCAATTGTATAAGGCGATGGGCATTGGGCTACTGGTTGGTATCCTGGTATTTTCCCCCTTCATTGCATGGGAGCAACAATATCAACAACTGCATTTATCAGAATTCACGGAAATTGTAAACCTTAATTTACAAAAAGCTGAATAAAATAAAAAGGTCGCTCTGCTATAGTTGTGGAGCGACCTTTTTATTTTTCATTATGGATTTTTACTCCATCGCCATTCTGCGGGTCACCGCTTCAACCCATTGGACCATACGCGTAAACTGAGGCTGATTAAGGATTTCAGGTGTGTCGGCAGGTAAATGCAATTGCTGATGTGCATTGGTGTTTACAAAATATAATCCCGGGATGCCCGCTTCGTAGAAAGGTTTCAGATCGGCGCCACCGCCTTCCCATGTACGGTCGGAAACAGGCCATTTGTTTTGTTTTGCTATTTCAATAGCCAAATTCCATAGCACTGGACAGCTTTTTCCATTACCGGCCATGAGTGAATCGCCGCAGCCAATGCAGTCCATATTGAAAACAGCCACAATTTTTTCTTTCGGTACCGGCAAATGATTGACAAAATAAGTGGATCCATCGAGTCCTTTTTCTTCGCTGCCAAAAAGAACAAATACAACGGATCGCTTCAGCCTGCTGCGATCGGCCGAAAAAATACGGGCCAGTTCAAGCACAGCAGCAGTGCCCGATGCATTGTCGTTGGCGCCCGGATAAAGCACCGTATTTCCTATTGAGCCAACATGATCGTGATGGGCTCCCAAAATAATGTATTCGTCTTTCAGCCTGGGATCGGAGCCAGGCAACATGGCTATTACATTGGTAGTATGGCCATTCGCATCATAGTTTGTCTGTACAAATACCGAGGCTTCTTTTGTACAGGGCACACTGCATGGCATTTTCAGCGAATCAATCGAAGATTGTAATTGCTTTAGTGTGTAACCTGAGCCGGTCATAAGGAATTCCGCTTTTCCGACAGACAGTTGAATCTGCGGCAGATCAGCATGCATGGGGCCTTCGCCGTGCATCATGCTGCCGATGGGTTCCTGTGGATGTGGCTGATTCGGCTGTGATACAAAAATCACTGCAACTGCACCATGCTGATACGCCGCATCGGATGCGCGCCTTATGGAATATTCCGGTAAAGTGGTTTTCAAAAAAGGCGGAACCGATTTAAAAATCAAAACAATTTTACCTTTTACATCAACACCTTTGTAATCGGAATAATCATCTGTATCGAGCCCGTAGCCACAAAATACAACCGGTGCCGTTACATGGCCGCTGCCTGAATAACCGCGTACAGAAAAATCAACGCCGGGGACAAGTTCCATCATATCGCGTCCGGTTTCAATCAGTACGCGGGCCGAATCAATGACATTGGTTTCAATGGGAATATCCTGTCGCCACGTGCTTTTCTGAATCTGTTGCAATCCATGTTGCGCGAAATATTGCTCGGCATATTGAACCGTTTTCAGAAATCCGTCGGATCCCGGCAAACGTCCATTCAGCGCGGGAGAAGAAAAATAACGCACATGCTTCATGAGGCTGTCGGTGCTGACTGAAAGTGTCTGCGCCTGCAATACGACAGGGAATAAAAAAATCCAGAAAAGCCTTTTCATTAATCAGGAATCACAACAGGGAAGTTGTATTTGAAGTCGAGGAAGGTGCGGTCACCCAGAATATGATGCATAAAATCGTAGTATGCATCGGTAAAGCGGAACTCATCAATATCGTAATACTCCTCAGGCAGCGGTTTATTACCAACATTGCCCATATCGATGCAACCGGTATTGAATTCCTCCAGTTCGGGATAGCTGACCATTTTGCTGATGACCGGCATTTTGCCGTAATCTTCGCGCAGGAGCAAATCAACGACTTTATCGGCCAGCGTAGCTGTTAGTTTTCGGTCGTACAAGCGGCATTCACCTGAGCGGGCAAAATAGCCAACGCTCTGGGCGCGGGCTTCGATGCCGAGTTTATTTGAAATTTCGCTGGCAATCACACCACTCACACCTCCTAGTCTCGGATGTCCGTATTCGTCCACTTCGGTTGAAGCATAAACGACATCAGTTTTTTCAGTTTGATCGTCGTACCAGCGCAAGCCTTCGGAAACAGCAATAATCAACGATTTTTTCGGGCTACGCATAAAAGATTCCTTCACAAATTCGAAAAAGAAATCCTTGCGGCTTTTGTCCATGGCATATTCCGGGACAAGAATAATGTCGGCCTGACCGTAAGCGGCTCCACCTGTAAGCCAGCCCGCATCGCGGCCCATGATTTCGAGAACAAGAATACGTGAATGTGATTCAGCTGTTGTTTTTACACGGCGTGTAAATTCCATCACACCTTTAAGCGCGCTGGGATAACCGGGACAAAGTACAGCTTCGATTTTTTTGTTGGAATATTCATGTACCGTGCGTGTTCGCAAATCGTTGTCGATTGTTTTCGGGAATCCGATCACGGGAATGCCTTCGGTTTCATACAGCCGTTTGGCAGCACCGTTGGTGTCATCTCCACCAATGGTTACCAGCACATCCAGTTTATAGCGTTCAATATTTTTCAGAATCTGAGGTACACGGCTTTCCGGATTTTTCTTTGATGGAAAAGGGTTGGTGCGGCTTGATCGCAAGGCAGTACCACCATATATACCATCGTAAGGCTGATTGGTGAGATCGACCACATCGCCGTCGCCCAGCAGGCCTTTCCAGCCATGACGGATGCCATACACCTTGTAACCAAGAAGCTGTGCGCGATTACGAATATTCTCGATGCTTGAATTGATTGCAGGAGTGTCACCACCGCCTGAAAGTATCCCCAAAGTCTTACCGTGAAAAATTTTGTATTCCCTCATGCTGTATATTTTTTGCGAAAATAATAAATGTAAACGAAATTATACCAAAATGAATTATAAAACAGACCGATTCTGCCCGCCACGCATGGTGTCATACTGAACTCGTTTCAGTATCTACCATGCGTGGCTCCACATCCACCGCCGATCCTGAAATAAATTCAGGATGACACGGTGGATGATGATTGTCTCTATTTGGATGAGCTTTTGGGTCACAATATAATTCATTTTGGTATTACATAGAAATCCGAAAAAAGGACAAACATTGATTTAACTCTTTTGCTTTTGTGTACCTCTAAAAACCTCATTTTGTATGCAATCAATAAGTCACTATTTTTTATCGAAGCTGGTGTTTAATTGATTGCAGCGATATTTCGACGGAGTTTATCCCGCCGCTCTCTATTCTTCGACTCCGCTGCTAATGACACACATACTTAAAACTCTGAAAATCAACAAAAGAAGTCGAAAGTAATTCCCGTCCACCGAGACGGGATCTCATTCGATACTCCCGACTCTTTCTTCTGTTGATTTTCGCTGTCTCCT
>CAYSCE010000184.1:0-6485 GCA_964429475.1 uncultured Bacteroidaceae bacterium
CAAAATTCGATTGTATATGTTTTGTCACTGTCAAAATAATACCAGCAATTTATTTCTACGGTTGTTGGTTTGTAAATGTGTGAGCCGATTCCAATCAACAAACACAATGGAATTACAAGTAGCTTTTTACTGAAACTGTTGATGAATCTGCTCTCGTATTTTATTGAAAACATCAGGATGGCACTTAACATAAATGGAATCATTCCAAAAATTAATCCTGCATAATTATGGTCCTGATAAAACATGATAAAGCCAATGGTTTCGGAACTAAAGATCATCCACAGGCAAGCAGATATAAAGAAAACCAATTCAGACCTTTTATGTTTGCCGGCCCCCATGAAAATGGCTATAATTGTCGTAAAGGTTAAGAAAGGAAATTGAATTCCATTAAAAAACAATGTGCTGAAGGCAATTAAAATTCCCCATAGTACCAACAAAACTGACAAAACATATTTTGGCGTCTTCATTTTTTTGTTTTATGCAAGATACTCGTCGTAGGTGTATTTCAATCTCGAAATTACAATTCACAGTTAACCAATAACCATTAACCATTAACCAATAACCAATAACCATTAACCATTAACCAATAACCATTAACCACTCGCGACTGACTACTGACCACTCACCACTCGCAACTGACTACTTTCAAAACCCGTTCAGTGTCATCGTCACCGTCGGAATCAGCAGTAAAAAGCCGAGAATGATCAGCATGAGAATAAATTTCCAGGCCCATTTGAACCAACGCTCGTACGGAATTTTGGCCATGCTTAAAACACCCAGCAGCACACCCGATACCGGCGTAATCATATTGGTGATGCCGTCGCCGAGCTGATAGGCAACCACCGAGGCCTGTCGGGAAATTCCAATGAGGTCCGAAAATGGCGCCATCAGCGGCATGGTGAGTGCAGCTTTGGCCGAGCCCGATGGCATAATCAGGTTTATTGCGGTCTGTACGGTATACATGCCACTGACAGCAGAATACTTATTGTGCGAAAACAGCGAGGAGAGCGAGTTCAAAAGAGTGTCAACAATGCCGCCTTCCTGCAGAATAATGATAATGCCGCCTGCCAGACCGACAATCAGTGCCGCCGAAAAAATATCCTTGGCGCCGTCGAGAAAATGTTTGGTGAATTCATTCGGCCGGTAATTCGCTGCAACGCCGCCCATCAGGCCCATACCGAAAAACAGGGCTGCAATTTCGCGTATGTACCATTGAAATCCGAGCACACCAATCACCAGTGCAATGGTGGTGAAAAGCATAATGTGCAAAATATACAACTGCACGCTTTTGCGCAACAGAAGCCATAATCCGGGAATGGCAAACAGGAATGTAAGAATCGGCAACGCCGGAATGGTTACCGAAAATGAACCCACCGTAATATCAGTGTAAGGATATTCTCTCCAGAATGCAATCAGCGAAAACAGGATGATTCCAAACGAAACCCAGGCCGAAATACCAGGCCGGGTCTCAACCGGATGTTCGTTTTTTGTAGCCTGATCGCGCCAGTACTGATCGGTCTCGTATACAACCGACCGTTGCGGATTTTTGTACACTTTGTTGGCGTAAATAAGTATGTAGGTTATTCCGAAAATATTGAGTACAATCCACATAAATAAACGATATTCAAGTCCGCTGAACAACGGTATCTGAGCAATGCCCTGAGCAATGCCGATGGTGAAAGGATTAAACAACGCCCCTGCGAAACCCAGCGCTGCGCCTACAAAACACATGCTCACGCCCACAATGCTGTCGTAGCCCATTTTAATGGCGAGCGGCACAAAAATGATGACAAAAGCGATGGTTTCTTCACTCATACCAAACACAGCTCCGAAAATCGAAAACATGAGCATGATGAGTGTAATCAGAATATTCCGGATGCCGATTCTGCGGAAAAGTTTATATTTTTCAAGTCGCTCGGCGCGGCTCAGAAACTTGATAATCCCAATGTCGAGTGCCTTAGATGAATTAATAATCCAAAAGGATGCACCAATAACAAGTATGAAAACAATGATGTCTGCTTTATCGACAAAACCGTCGTAAATCGAAGCAAGGATTTCCCAGCTCTGAGGATTGGTGTCGGTTTCGTGATACGAGCCCTGCACAACAATGTCGCGTTCGACACCATTCACCATTACTTTCTCGCGTTCAAACGCGCCGCCCGGTACCAGCCAGGTGGCTGCTGCTGCAATCAGTATAATTGTAAATACAATGACGTATGTACTTGGTATTTGTCTTTTTTTCTTCAGTTGGTCGCTCATAGGGCTACGTTATTTCGTTGCGAAGATAAGTATTTTCGGTTCTTTGAAAAGATTGGTTTATTTTGCGTCTTGTACGCTTACGCTTTTTCAAACAGACAATCCATGGTGAGGTTATGCTGAACAATGCCGCCGTAAAGCTCCATATTGGCTACGCCAAACGTTGTGAGCAAAACAATATGCACGGCTTTTTTTGTTTTTGTGTCGTACCGGAAACGGCCGGCCTTCATGCTGAGTTCTGCTGCGTATTTTTTATTGATGATGTACGGATTCACCGAATATTTCATCTCGCACAAATTAATAATCTGATCGCGACGATCAATAATCATATCGGCTTGAGCACCCGAATCATCGCTCCTGCTGCGCCATGACGATATATGTGTTTCAATGCCCGATATGCCCAACGCTTTTTTTATTTGCGCACTGTGTTGCATGCAAACCTGCTCGAACGCATATCCCGACCAAGCCCGGTGCTTTGGACTATCAATGGTTTTCAGCCAGTTACCTGCATCTTTTTTGGTGGATGTTTGCATGAATCTGAGATGAAAAAGGCTGAACATATCGTTGAGCTGATACAGGCTGTCGCGGCTAACGCGGCCAAACGGAATGTAGCGTGAAATAAAATGACATGCTTCCAGTTCATCCAGTAATCGTGTGAGGCCGCCACCGTTTGATATGCCCGACAGTTTTGAAATTTCGTCGCGGCTAAGTCCTTTCGATTTGGTGGCCAGCGCTTTTACAATGCTTACATGCCGCTGATGCTGCCGGAAAAGCGATTTGAAAATATTGTTGAATTCATCTTTCAGCGAGCCGTTGCGACTGAAACATTCGCGCTCAATAATCTGTGCCGCACTTTTCCCTTTGGTTACTTTATCCCAGTAATACGGCACACCGCCCATCACCATATATAATTGAATAAGCTGATACTGATCAAGATGGACGTTCTTCTTTTTCATAAACTCGCTGCATTCGGCCAGCGTAAATGGTTCCAGACAAATGCGCTGTGTAACACGATTGTGCAGTCCACCGCGGTTGTTGATAAGTTTATTGATCATCCACGATGTAGCCGATCCGCTGACAATCAGAAAAATGTCTTTCCGCCCCGATGCCCAGCTGTTCCAAAAATGCTCCAGCCCTTGAATAAAGTCGGAATGCAGCGTATCGAACCAGGGTAATTCATCTATGAAAACTATTTTTCGCTTCTTTTTCGATTTCTCCAGAAATGCTCTCAATTGCTGAAATGCCAGCAGCCAGCAATTAACTGGCTCCCATTCCACGCTGGCATCGTGTTGCCGGAGCGTCAGATTGAAATTCATCAGTTGCTGTGTCATATTTACATTGTCAATTCCGGTTATTGAAAAGACAAACTTATCCTGAAATAGTTCCCGGATCAAAAATGTTTTACCTATGCGCCGTCGTCCATATACGACTAAGAATTCAGAAACGCGCGATTGTTCCAGATCGCGCATGATTTCTATCTCTTCATCTCTCCCTACAATATCGCACATATATTTTATTTTGGCTGCAAATATAGAAAATAGTAGAGTAAAAGCAAAATATAATAATCAAAATGGCTATAAATACGAAAAATATAATGGATATAGCCAAAGTGAACTTTGAATTTGCACTCAATCAGATAAAATCTGTTCACTCTTTTAACCGTATTCAGGCGAAAATTGCTATTTTTGAAACATGAAATCCTTTACCGACATTATTTGTATTGAGCTGGGACTGAAACCCAATCAGGTAACCAACACCATTAAGCTGCTCGACGAAGGCGCCACGGTGCCTTTCATTGCCCGTTACCGTAAGGAAATGACCGGCACATTGGATGAAACGCAGATTCTGGCCATTAAAACCAGGCTGCATCAGTTGACTGAACTTGAAAAACGTAAAGCCGCTGTGCTCGAAAGCATTAACGAACAGGGCAAATTAACCCCGGAGCTGGAAGTGAAAATCAAAAATGCCATGACCATGCCCGAGGTTGAGGACTTGTATCTGCCATACAAACCAAAACGGAAGACACGTGCAACCGTTGCCATTGCAAAAGGCCTGGAGCCGCTGGCAAAGCGCATTTACGACCAGCGTCCGTTTGATATGGTGGAAGCTGCACGGCATTTTATCAGCGAAGAAAAAGGTGTGGCCAGCGAAGAGGAAGCCATTGCCGGTGCCCGCGATATTATTGCTGAATGGATCAGCGAAGATGCCCGCGTGCGCTCCGATCTGCGCTCACTCTTTATCCGCGAAGGCGTTATTTATTCAAAAGTGGTTAAAGGAAAAGAATCCGAAGGGGCGAAATTTGAAAATTATTTTTCTATTTCCGAACCTTTGTCAAAAGCGCCATCTCACCGTATTCTGGCTGTTTTCAGAGGCGAGAATGAAGGATTTCTGCGCGTATCGGTTGAGCCTGATCCCGATAAAGCACTTGAACTGATTGACCGCCGTGTTTTAACGGCGAACAATAAAATTGCAGAAGAAGTCCAGAAGGCGGTCGACGACAGTTATAAACGCTTGTTGCAGCCTTCGCTTGAAACAGAGGTTAGAAAATTTTATAAAGAAAAAGCCGATAAGGAAGCCATTGCGGTGTTCGCCGACAATGTGCGTCAGTTGCTGCTGGCATCGCCACTTGGACAGAAAATGGTGCTCGCCATCGATCCTGGATTCCGCACCGGCTGTAAGGTAGTGGTGCTCGATCCGCAGGGAAATCTGCTGCACAACGAAACCATTTATCCGCATCCGCCGGAAAGCAAAGTGAAAGAGGCTTTGAATAAAATTGACCATCTGGTGGAAGCCTACAAAGTTGAAGCAATAGCTATTGGAAACGGCACTGCCGGCCGCGAAACAGAAGCTTTCATTAAACGCATTCATTTCAGCAGACCTGTAATCGCGCTTGCAGTCAACGAATCAGGTGCTTCTATATATTCTGCCAGCGATGTGGCCCGCGAGGAATTTCCCGATTATGACATTACTGTGCGTGGTGCTGTATCAATCGGACGCCGGCTTATGGACCCGCTTGCAGAGCTGGTGAAGATTGATCCGAAAAGCATCGGGGTAGGGCAGTATCAGCACGACGTCGATCAGAACATGCTGAAGGAGAAGCTGGATGAAACTGTTATGAGCGCGGTGAATAATGTGGGCGTTGAGCTCAACACAGCCAGTAAACAGCTCCTGACCTATGTTTCGGGTATTGGTCCGGCCATGGCGCAGAATATCGTGGAGCACCGCAAGGAAAAAGGCGCGTTTAAAACACGAAAAGATTTGCTGAAAGTAAAACGATTCGGCGATAAAGCATTTGAACAGGCTGCAGGATTTCTGCGCATTAAAGATGCTTCAAATCCGCTCGACGCCTCGGCTGTACACCCCGAGAGTTATGGTATTGTTGAAAAAATGGCGAAGGACCTCAATTGCACTGTTTCCGATTTAATTCTGAATAAAGAGCTGCGTTCGCAAATAAAACCTCAGAATTATATTACGGAGAAATTCGGATTGCCCACCATCAATGATATTCTGAAAGAGCTCGAAAAGCCAGGCCGCGACCCGCGTGAGAAGTTCGAAGTGTTTGAATTTGATCAGAATGTTCACAGCATTGACGACCTGATTGCAGGAATGGAATTGCCGGGCATTGTGACCAATATTACCAAGTTCGGAGCCTTTGTCGATATCGGTGTTCATCAGGATGGACTCGTGCATATCAGTCAGATTGCAGACCGCTTTATTGCTGATCCTTCCGAAGTTCTGAAACTGAATCAGAAAGTGAAAGTGCGCGTGCTCGAGGTCGATAAGCCGCGTAAGAGAATTAATCTGAGTATGCGCGGTGTTCAATAAATGTTGTTCTGATGTGGAAGAAAATTCAAATTGTCAAAAAAATGCGATCTCTGAAAACAACGTACCAGAGATGCGTAGACCATTTTCCTGACGTCAGTAATATGGTCGTACGTGGCTCTGTATGCGTTGTCGAGTTTTTGAAAAGCGCTAAAGACCGCTTTGTTAAACATTATTTGGAAATTGAATCTGACCCATTTTATAATTTTCAGCTTTCAATAAAAATTGAAAGGAGTATTAATGAATAATCCAAAACTCACCAAGAATTCAGAACTATTAGAGTCGATTATTTCGTTGATTGAACATGCACGAAAGCGTGTCGCATTTTCTGTCAACAGTGAATTGGTCATGCGGTACTGGAAAATAGGAAAATCAATTAATGATGATTTTATTAAAAATGGTCGTGC
>CAYSCE010000185.1:0-6428 GCA_964429475.1 uncultured Bacteroidaceae bacterium
ATCGACCAGCACGGCGAAGACGTTGCCGTCCTCAATCACATTCTTCTTTTGCTCATAACCACTGATGTATTGCTCTGCATAGTTTCCGTTGATTTTATAATCGGCCAGCAACGTCTGAGTCGTCATATCGATATAAATATTTTTCTCCTGAACACCAAGCTTTGAAAGTGCATCCACGAATTTTTCAATGCGGGCATCAATTTTAGCATTCGCATCGGGAAGGCTGGTTGATATTTCGGATACACCAAAAGTGGCTACGTAACTATCGGCGATAACATTCATCATGACATTGGCCTGAATCAGAAATGCGCTGTCGGACAAATAAACACGACTGGCACTCTGAGGCGTATAGGTCGGGTAATAATTGCTGCTGTTGCTGTTTCCGAAAAGATAGTTTCCGGCTTCCTGTGCTGAGACAAATGAAGTTGTCAGCATCGTGAATAAAATAACCAATCGGTGTTTCATGGGCTTTTTGTTTTGCTGTGAGAATGTATAATTCACCAAAGGTTTAAAGCGCCGGACAAAATTGGTCTTAAAAAAAGAAAAGTCAATCAGGAAATCAAGTAATTTTTTCTTATTTTTGTTTTTTACTATATCTGTTATGGAACTTCTGATCAATGACTTTATTTCGAAGATTGAAAATGAATTTGAGGATGTAACGCCCGGTTCAGTACAACCGGAAACCAATTTCCGCAATCATTTTGACTGGACATCGGTGAATGCACTGATTCTGTTTTCGATGATCAATGTGGAATACGGGGTAACGCTTAGTGCCGAAGATCTGCAGAAATCAACCACCATACAGGATTTGTTCAATATCATTGAATCCAAAGCTAACAATGGCTGACGTAGAACTCAAACATAGTCGCATTGCCGGTATTGCAGCCTGTGTTCCGCAACAGATTGACCGCATTGAAAATTATGCACTCATGACTGCTGCTGAATGCGAAAGTTTTATGAAAACCGTTGGTGTTCACGAACGTCGTGTGGTCAGCAAAGGGGTTGTTACATCAGACTTATGTGCTGCTGCAGCGCGTACATTAATGCAAAAGCTCGACTGGGCGCCGGAATCCATCGATGCTCTGGTGTTTGTTACACAGACCTCGGATTATGTGATTCCAAGTACATCCATCATACTACAACACAGACTGGGACTGAGAAACGGCTGTATGGCCTTTGATATGAATCTGGGTTGCTCGGGTTATGTGGTTGGACTGCAGGTGGCTTCATCACTCATACATCCGACAGGCATACGGCGCGTGATTTTTCTGGCCGGCGATGTTTCGTCCATTAATATGTCGTATCACGATAAAAGCACCTATCCTTTGTTTGGCGATGCCGGCTCTGCAACAGCCATTGAATATTGCGAACAAGAAAATCCCGTATTTTTTTCTGCCGAAAGCGATGGAAAGGAATTCGATGCATTATATGTAAAAGCAGGCGGAACGCGACATATGGCAACACCTGCAAGTTTTGAATACAAGGAATATCCTGGTGGCATTAAACGCAACGACACACAAATGATACTGGATGGCCTGCGGGTTTTCAATTTCAGCATCACACGCGTGCCACCCCAGATCGAAAATGTGTTGCAACACGCCGGCGCTTCGGTTGAATCAACCGACTTTTTCTTTTTACATCAGGCCAACCGGATTATGGTCGAAACCATTCGGAAGAAATTGCGCATTCCGGTTGAAAAATGCCCCTACTCCATCGATGTCTTTGGCAATACCAGCTCAGCCAGTGTTCCGCTGACCATGTGCCATACACAGGGAAATGAAACAGAAAAATCTTCTGTGCGGCTTTGTCTCAGCGGCTTCGGCATTGGTCTTTCGTGGGCAACAGCATGGATGCAATTACGCGATACACTTATTCTACCAGTGATTGAATATCATGACTAAACATCGCAATATACTCATAGTAGGAGCTACATCTGGCATTGGAAGTGCCATTGCGCAAACACTGGACGCTGAAAACTATTTATTCCTGACCGGACGAAACGAACCGAAGCTTCGTGAAACAGCACGGCAACTGGGTGGAGTGAATACCATTATTCCGTGCGATCTGACCATTGAAGCTCATATCGACAAGCTGGCTACTGCCTGCAATGCGCTCGACGGGCTGGTGTATTGTGGTGGTATTGCGCCGACTCTTCCTGCCAAATATATCCGCACCGATGATATCCGCCAGACCATGGCGGTGAACTTCGATGGTGCAGTGCTGGTTGTAGCAGCATTGCTGCGCATGAAAAAAATAAACAGTGGTGCTTCGCTGGTATTTATCACAAGCGAGGCCGTCCGGTTTCCGTTTTTTGGCAGCTCTATGTATTCGGCTTCCAAAGCGGCTCTTGAAGCATATTCACTTGCTCTTGCTACCGAATTGCAATCAAAAAAAATACGTTCCAATTGCATTTCGCCTGCCTATGTCGAAACACCCATGCTGCAGCAGGCGCGAAGTTCCATGTCGCCAGAGTTTATTGAATCCATGAAAAAAATGCACCCTGAAGCATTCAGCAGTGTTGATAAAATTGCTTCGCTGGCAGCGTTTTTATTAAGTCCCCAGGCGGCAGCCATCAATGGACAAATTCTCAAAGGCGGACGTTTTAATATTAATATTCCGGGATTATGACCGATGTATCGAAAATATCCTTTGTTGTTCCGGTGTATAACAACTCCGCCTGTTTGGCCGATATTGTAAATCTGGCTATAGAAGCCACAAAGAAGGAACTTGTATTTCCTGAAATTATTTTTGTGAATGACGGAAGCACCGATGATTCGTACGAAGTCATTCAACAATTGGCGGAACAACATCGCGGATTTGTTTTTGGAACAGATCTGATGCGTAATTACGGCCAGCATCACGCCACGTTGTGCGGCATTGAGCAAGCCACCGGCGATTGCATCATCACCCTCGATGATGATCTGGCTCATTCGCCTGAACAAGGTATGCAGCTGATGAACTATATGCTGGAAAACAATCTGGATCTGGCCTATGGAATTCCCATAAAGAAACAATATGGTCTGGGCCGCTCTGTAGGCCGGTATCTGTTGTATATCGGATCTTCCATTGGCACCAAACGCATTGCCGGTGCGTCGTTCAGAGCTATGACCAGCACACTGGCAAAACAAATCAAACCGGAAGGTGATGTTGTTTTTATTGACGATTTGCTGACATCCATCACCGATCGGTATCATTATTTACCTTTCCCGAATTTCCGCGCCAGAAGCCGCAGCCGGTACAATAATGCTTCGTTGTGGAAAATGGGATTGAATATTTCTTTTTTCTATTCAGGTTTTCCATTGCGTGTCATGACGTTTGTCGGAATTTTCGGATCGGTCATCAGCACACTGATCGGATTATTCTATCTGTATAAAAAATTATTTTTCAAAGTCCCGATGGGATACACATCGATTATTGTTGCGATCCTTTTTTCAGCTTCTGCAGTGTTGCTTGGAATCGGCATACTTGGCAAATACCTGTACCGGATTCATGGCAACAGAAACCGCGCTCAGAGCTATCACATCCGCAAAACAACCATGGATGTATGATTATTGAAAAGTATGGAATCAGGCTCCGGTCGCTGAACTCATATGATCTCGAAATGGTTCGCACAGCGCGAAACAGCGACTACATACGAAACCGTATGATGTATAAAAATATTATTTCACCAGAACAGCAACTAAACTGGTATCGTTCGCTTGATCCTGCACGCGATGTGTACATGATGATTGAATACAACGGAATCCCGCGCGGAATCATCAATGTAAAAAATATTGATTACAAAAACGATGCTTCTGAATCCGGTCTTTTTTTTTGGGATGCTGAAGTCCTGCAAAGTCATGTACCTGTTGTTACTTCATGGCTCGCTGCCGAGGCCGGATACCTGTTGCTGGGCGGAAAACAGACCTTGGTGCATGTTTTGAACAACAACGTTGCCGCCATTGAATTTAATTCCGATCAGGGCTATTCCATTTTACAGGATACCGGAGACGTTGTACTGATGCGGCAAACAAAGAAATCCTTTTCTGAAAAAACCCTTTCAAAACGACAATCCTATCAACAATCAATTGGTTCAAAACCACTACTGATGCTGAGCTTCGGCGATCATGAACAGGATGATTTCCGTGAATCAAATCTCATGAACTATTTAAAATTAATCAGTGTTACTCCTGTAAAGCAGTCAGGGCAATCGTTTTGGTTCGAAGTGAATTTTTAATAGTCTCTACTTTTTGCCGAACAAACGTCCGTAAGTAGATTCAAACAACGAGGGCGAAAACAGAATTTTCAAACGCCAGCCAAATGGAAGCAGCAGGCTGACTTTCCCTATGACCGCCTGCAGTGCCATGTGTACATAAACAGGGATGTATCGCAACCGATCTGAAAACCGGACATGATAAAATGGCTCATATCGCAGCCTTTTCATTTGCTTATAACATCCGGCTTCGATTATCCGGATATCACTTTCTGAAAAATCGTTTTTCCATTTATCAATCAAAGTCGCATTCGGAGCCCGGAACGACGACATTCCATACATAAGAATGGTCGGATCATTTAAACCGTATTCTCTTTTTATGGCATCGCCAGATTCGTGATAGTGTAACATTTTTTCTTCGAAAGGAATTTGTAAAAACTGACAAATGATTTTTAATGATTTGTCTGTATTGCGCACCAGATCTTCATAAGCGATACATAAAACACGATCAGGCAAAGTCGATTTCAGCTTCAGCAAACGCTTTTGAACACGATTCCAGAAAAAAGAATTGACCGTCAGAAGGCGGCTTCCGAAAGGCATATGCCTGACTGAGTTTACCTGAGCACGTGGGTCGCGATGGATATAAATAAACCGGGCATCGGGGAAAATCTGCAGTAAACGTTTTGTCTGAAAGGCATAAGCCGGCTCTTTCAGTACCAGCGCTGCCGGAGCGGTTTTCGGAAAGACACTGCGCGATTGCAGAATGGTTTCGCGACAAGCTGCTGCATAATCCAGACCATCTGGAATCAGCTCCAAAAGACGGTTACGTAATGCCCCGACATCAATATGCCAGCGTTCAATACTCCAGAAAGAATGTTTTATTTTTTTCTGAATCCAGTTTAAATATTCATCAACATCGCTCTCAGTCCAATTTTTGCGATGCTGAAACAAAGGTGCATATAAAGGAATAAAGGGAAACTCGGTTGGAATAAGCGTTTCGGGATGTGCATCGATAAAACCGTGCATCATATTGGTGCCGGAGCGCGGGCTGCCGGTAATAAAAAACAGCGGGATGTTTTTAGTATTTTTTTGGTTTTCGCTCATGTTATTTAGTTCCATATAAACGCAATGCAAGTTTCATTTGTACATTGGTGAACCGCTCCGAACCGGTTATAGAACGAAGCGACAAAGCAGCCAGCCAAAAAAGCCGGAAAAAAAATACAGATGGCAAGCCAAGTAAATAATAGTACCACCTGCATGGAACAGAAATACGGTCGTATCCCGCTTCGGTTAAGGCTTTGCCAGCCCAGGCCGCCGCAATACGATGTCGGCGTAAAGGTGCTGAATTCCAGACAGGAAGCACCGTTGAGCGAACCTCTGTCAATAAGGATTTATGAGCACTTTCCAACGCATCGCCATAAATGTCTGATAGTTTTTCAGGATCGTTGAAAGCCAGCATCTGTGGCTGAAAAGGAATGCCAATGAAAGCACAGATTTTTTTTAATTCTGTTTCAGGATCAGATACAATATCTTCGTAACGCGCACACACACACAAATCCGGATGCTTTTCAATTTCGTTCAGTGCTCGTTTCCACGCCTTCTTCCATTTGAGTGCAATGACAGCCGGCCAATGCAGTTCGAAATTGGTTTTTCGCACCGAATCGACAACACTGAACAAATGCCGCCGTAGAAAAATAAATTTTGCATCCGGGAAAAATTGCCTGATCTTATGTGAATACAAAGAATACAGGGGGTTTTTATCGCCGATGGCCATCACGATTTCTTTTTGGAAGGCAGACTTGTACAGTGAATTGGTGATTTTCACGGCCAGATTGAGCGACAGGAAATTGTTTTTATTGAGTTCTGCCAAAAGTGCCTCTTTGATTTCATTGGGCGTGAGCGCCATGTTGGCAAATTTCCTGTTCGCTGCTGCCAGTCCGACAAATTGATCAATTGTTTGATTATTCCATTCTTTTTGTTTGAGCGACTTTACAGAGGCCAGCACGGGGAATTCGGGCGGTATAGTCACATTCGGGTGAGCGTCGAACATGGAACGCAGCATGGTAGTGCCCGAGCGTGTTCGCCCCAGAATAAAAAAATGCGGAATTGAATGGATGTTTTCGGGTACCGGCATATCAAACAAAATTAATATTTCTCCAATAGTGTTGAATTAAATATTATTTGTACATTTGCAGTCCGAAAAACGGGGTATAGCGTAGCCCGGCTAGCGCGCCTG
>CAYSCE010000186.1:0-6404 GCA_964429475.1 uncultured Bacteroidaceae bacterium
CTCGCCATCAGCATCATCATGCTCCTTTCACCCTTTCTGATCTTTGCAGATGACACCAATCTGCTCATTATCACCGGCACCATTGTGCTGTCATTTCTGTCGATTTTTGGCTTTATCGGCCTGTTTGTCGTCAACCCGAACGAAAGCATGGTGCTGATTCTGTTTGGAAAATACATGGGTACTGCCCGCGAAAATGGCTTTTTCTGGGTTAACCCATTTTATGTCAAGAAAAAAATCTCGCTGCGTGCCCGCAACATGGAAAGCGAATCGCTGAAGGTCAATGATAAGATGGGTAATCCCATTATTATCAGTGTGGTTATGGTATGGCGAATCCGCGACACCTACAAGGCAGCATTTGAAGTCGACAACTACGAAGTGTTTGTGAAGACACAGACCGAAGCAGCCGTGCGCAAACTGGCACACACTTATCCTTACGACACCTTCGACGATGCACAGGAAGAAATTTCACTGCGCGCCGGTGGCGATGAAATCAATGCCGAACTGGAGCGCGAAATATCGGAACGTCTTGCCATTGCTGGTGTTGAAGTACTTGAGTCACGTCTTTCGAATCTGTCGTATGCACCTGAAATTGCAGGAGCCATGTTACAGCGTCAGCAGGCAACAGCCATCATTGCTGCACGTACCCGTATTGTTGAAGGTGCTGTAAGTATGGTGGAAATGGCGCTGAATCAGCTGAGCAAAAAAGGCATTGTCGAACTCGACGAAGAACGCAAAGCCGCCATGGTAGGCAATCTGATGGTTGTTCTCACTTCGGAACGTGCTGCCCAGCCCATTGTGAATGCAGGTACACTTTATTAAAATTCAAAGCCATGAAAACGTTCAGCGAAACCCAGCATACGCAGAAACCATTGTATATAGCCATTCCCATTGTTCTCTGGCTGGCGTTCATGGTGTTTGCCGTCATTGAATTGTACAATTATCTCAACTTCGGGACTCCTCTGGGCGAAGAAGGCGAGGAGATGCCTATGGGAATTTTCATTGGAATCATGATTCTGATGAGTCTTACATTTGGATTCCTGCTTTTTATGGTGTTGCGTCTGCAATTAAAGGTAACTGTCAGCGAAAGCGGAATTTATTTCGAAATGCCGCCCTTTAAAAAGCCAACCACATTGAAACCCGAGGAAATTGAATCGGCTTTTGTGCGCAAATACTACCCTATCCGCCAATATGGCGGCTGGGGCTGGCGCGGCATAAAAGATAAAGCTTACAATGTGTCAGGTCGTTGGGGAATTCAGATTATTCTGAAAAACAAAAAACGGATTCTGCTTGGCATTCAAAAACACGAGGATGCAGCTCGTGCGCTGGAATCGATCGGCTTTAACAAAAAACCTTAGCCATGGGCAAAAAAGCATTTGCACTCCGGATAGATGAGGAAGTGATGAAAGCCCTGGAAAAATGGGCTGCCGATGAGTTCCGCTCGGTCAACGGACAAATTGAGTGGATCCTGCATCAGGCGCTGGCTAAAGCCGGGCGTGCTCCGAAACAGAAGAACTCTGAACAAGGAACCTGTCTGCCAGCCAGGCAGGCAAGGAAGGAAGAAGGATGAAGTGAAGTTTGAAGTAAAATTTCATTTTACCAGACACTCTGTTCATTAGTCGTGGTCAAAAAAATCGTATTTCGTTTTTTTGAAACGTCGCTTATATTCTCACATATGACGAAGTCGTCACATTTCCTCATTATTTCATATTTCATATTTAGTATTTCGTATTTCGTATTTCGTATTTCGTATTTTTAAAAGCTGCCCAACAAGCAGCTTTTTTCATTCTGGCCATTTTTTCCAGCGGGCGACGCATCTGAAACCGGTCCAGGCATTGGGCTCTGTAGTTGGAATACTATCGCAATCATAGTTTGAAAGTGTTGAAATCCAGCTGCCACCATAAGCGAAGTTTGGCTTTGCACCCCACTCCTGCACATTTCCGAAAAAGTTCAGCACGGCACCTTCTTTCAAAGATACATGCCCAGAATAAATTTCTACGGTCGGGTTGATGCAGATTTGTTTTCCGCAGCAAACCGGTCCGATAAATATATGGTATGGCCGGCCAACCACCAATGAGTTTTTTCCATAAGTTTTAATGTACTTCCTTTTGAAATATTGCGGAGCAAGCGAATCGGTTCTGATTACGTATTTTCTTAAAGTGTCATATTCAAGCGAGTCGGGCAAGGTGTATTCAACATACCATCGCATGGCTGAATCGGGTTTGTAATTTTTATACTGGCCGGCAAAATATTTTTCTACTGTAAAATAATCCGTTGGACTGGCAGTTGTATTGATGGCGATTTTTTCGTTTTGCACCAAAATATATTCGAAAACCCTGTCTCGACGCCACTTGCAGTAATCGAGCGCCTGAGCCTGCGTCACACCAACCAGCGGATAATAGTTAAACCCGGGACTCCGGAAATAGAAATCGGTAAATGAGAATAAACAGCTGTCTGTTTGCATCCACACCATAGTATCGGGCAAAGCATTCTGATATTCATCCGACTCCGTTCCAAAAACCCTCATTGTCCAGTACAGATATTCGCGGTAATCTATATTGGCAATCTCACATTTATCGAAGAACATAGCATCGGTAACCTGTACCGCGCCCGGCGGATAATAATACCCCCTGTAATGCTCCAGTTTCCTGAGTTTCGCATTGTTGCACGAAAACAAGAACAAATTGAAGGCACTCAGGATAAAAATAATTCTAATTGGTGCATTTGACTTCATTCTCAAATATTTATTGAGTTCTAAACGAAATATTTTCAGTTTTGTTATACTTAAGCTTAATTCTGTCTTCGTCACCAAAATAAAAAAAACTCATTTCTGACCTGACTTTAGCCTAACAGCTTTTTCAGAAAGTGTATTTTACTTCACATCAATATTTCGTTTCTTATCTCTGATCTCGTCCGTCGCAGCGGATTAAAACGTATCAAATATTCTCACATACGACGATTTATCTGTTTTACGTGAAGTCGTCACCTCCGATCGCTATCGGATTTCAAATTTCCTCATTCTGATTTCGTATTTCGTATTTCGTATTTCGTATTTATAAAAAAAGCTGCCCGAAAGCAGCTTTTTTTATATCAGTCCATTTTCTTAAACAAGTTTAATCGGTTTCTTGTCTGAAGGATCGAGTGCAGCACTGGTTACATCAACATCTGCATCGATGAAATAATCCGATTTTTCATTGTCGGCAAAGGCGCCAACTTTTCCAAGAGCACCAAGAGCACCGCCTTTTTCCTTCAGCTCATCATTCGATGATTTCAGTATTGAAAACGGCAATGTGAATGGGATTTCTTTGGTTTCGCCGGTTTTAATGGTGAAAACTTCACTCAGTTTAACCTGCCCCAGGGTAAACTCTTTGGTTTCTTTGCTATCACCTCTTCCGGTGGTATACTCTTCAAGCATTTTTACTTCAATGCCTTTAATTTCCTGATCACTTTTGGTAGTCAGGACAATGGTTCCACTAACAGTTCCATCGGCTTTGCCGGCCTGAGCCGGAATACGAAGTTCAACCTTCACACCACCGATTCCGAGCTTACTCTTCATGTTTTGAAAAAATCCCATAATAGAAAAATTTAGTTGTTAAAAAAGTTATGTCGAGAGGGGGGAGTTCCTTTATTTCTTCCCGGGATACGCTTTCACAGCGGCTTCCAGAATTTCCATGCTGCGTTTCATGTCAGTCACATTCAGTACATAACTGATACGGACTTCATCTTTGCCCATACCCGGAGTTGAATAGAAACCCGTTGCAGGAGCCAGCATCACGGTGTCGCCGTTGAGATTGAAATCTTCGAGCAACCACTGACAGAATTTGTCGCTGTCGTCGATCGGCAGGCGTGCTACGACGTAAAATGCGCCTTTGGGATTCGGACAGAAAGCGCCTTCCATTTTATTAATGGCATCAACCACAATATTGCGGCGGGCTACATATTCGGCTTTTACTTCGGTAAAATAGGATTCAGGAGTTTCGATTGCAGCTTCCGAAGCCACCTGACCAAAGGTCGGCGGACTCAGGCGAGCCTGGGCAAATTTCATGGCAGCTGCCATCACTTCCTTGTTTTTCGAAATCAAAGCACCAATGCGGAAACCACATGCACTGTAGCGTTTCGAAACAGAATCAACCAAAATGCAGTTCTGATCAAGTCCTTCGAGTTCCATTACAGAAAAATGTTTGGCATCGCCGTAAATAAATTCGCGGTAAACTTCGTCGGCAAGTAAATACAGATCGTGCTTTTTAGCCAGTTTTCCAAGGGTTTCAATCTCTTCTTTCGAATACAGATATCCGGTTGGGTTGTTTGGGTTACAAACCAGAATGGCTTTGGTTTTCGGTGTAATCACCTTTTCGAATTCCTCAATAGCAGGAAGAGCAAAACCAGTGTCAATTTTTGAAGGAATCGGGACATTTTTCACACCACAGTTGACCGAAAATCCGTTGTAATTGGCGTAGAAAGGTTCCGGTACAATAAGTTCATCATCCGGGTCCATAATGGTGCTGAGCGCAATCAGAATGGCTTCGGATCCACCTGAAGTAACAATAATATCGTCGGCAGTGATGTTGATATTGTTTTTTGCATAATAACCCACCAGTTTCTGACGATAGGAGAGAATGCCGGCCGAATGGCTGTATTCAACCACTTTCTGGCTGAAGTTGCGAATGGCATTCATGGCCACATCGGGTGTTGCAATGTCGGGTTGACCAATATTGAGGTGATACACTTTTACTCCGCGTTTTTTGGCGGCATCGGAAAAGGGAACCAGCTTGCGGATGGGCGAAGCAGGCATGTTCTGCGCTTTTTTGGATATTCCGGGCATGACTATGTGTTTTTGATTAAAAAAAATCCCGTCAGGGTTTGACGGGACAAAGTTTCAAAAAAAAACTGACAATAGACAAATTATTGTCATTAAATAACAGTGCCTTTTATGACAATAACCACCGGCGAATTTTCAGCGTTGGATAAAACATTGATCATTTTTGTGAAAGGTCCGGTTTTATCAGCTTTAAAAGTGATTTTAATGGTATTTTTTTGCCCTGGCATAATTGGATCAGTTGGATACGATGGTACAGTACAACCACAACTTGACCTTGGTTCGGAAAGCAACAAAGGTTCCTTGCCGGTATTGGTGAACACAAAATCGTACGTGGCAGTTGAATCCAGTTTAACATCGCCCATTTCATGGGTGAGTTTCTCAAACGAAATAAAAGCACCGGTGACTACACCTGATTGGGCATTTGCATACAAAACGGACGCAAAAACCAAACAAACAATAAAGGCTATTTTTTTCATGGTCAATTGTTTTTATTGAACAAACGGAGATCCATTGTTATCGAAATTCTGAAATGGCATAACTTCTTCAGGCTTTTTCTTGACTTCGCCCGAAATTTTCAGTACGACCGAATTATTGACTGCATTCGACTCAACTGTTACCGTTTTGTTGATAGGCCCAACGCGGTTTGAATCGTATTTTACAGTGATACTGCCAGATTTTCCGGGAGCAATTTCTTCGTGAGGCCAGGTTGGAATAGTGCATCCACATGAGGAACGGACATTTGAAAGCAGTAAAGGAGCATCGCCGGTATTTGAAAATTTAAATTCAATAGAAGCCGGATCGCCCTGGGTGAGTTGCCCGAAATCGTGAACCAGTTTCTCGAATTTAATATGAGCGCCGGTTTGCGCATTTGCCTGAAACACTGAAAACACTAAAATAAGTGCGAAGAAATGTACAATTTTCATGGTACAACAAATTTGAAAACAAAAATACAAAATTTTCGCGCCGGTTCAGCAAATCATATGCCAGTTTAATGGTTAAACCTGATGTCATTTTTATGCATCAATGTTTATTCTGCATATTTTTTTACATTTGTACATAATTCAAACGAGCTATGTCAAATATCAGCGTAAAACCGGCCTTTCATTCTGATGATCAATGCATGTGTGAAAACTGTGTCCTCCGGGGGCTTATTTCCAGTTATGTTCCCGATGAAGACAACGATGTACTGTGTCGGGTAAAACGTCAGAAATCATTTAAAAAAGGCGAAGTGATCGTAAAACAGGGCGAACCCATTGTTGATTTCTTTTACATCAAAAGTGGTATTGTAAAATTGTCCGCTACGACCGAATCGAACCGGACCCATATTATTGCCATAGCCAAACCGCATGATTATATCAGCCTGTTGACCGTATTCCATGGAAAGCAATATGCGTATACCATGACTGCTATTGAGTTTACCGAAATTTGTATTCTTCCGCTCAACCTGATTATTGATATGGCCATGCGCCACGGAAATCTGGCCATCGGACTGTTGAAAAAATCAAGCAAAACCTCCGATGATATCATTGATCGCTTTGTGCAGAACAACAGTCGCAATCTGCGCGGTCGTATAGCCATGACATTGCTC
>CAYSCE010000187.1:0-6335 GCA_964429475.1 uncultured Bacteroidaceae bacterium
TGAAACACTGTTTCTTAGACTTATTTTTAATACCTTTTGTTTATTTCTTCATTCTTACCGGATTCACCGGTTCCGAACTTATTGCTATCTTTAATGACTTAAAACATTCTTTGTGAAGAATCAGACAATCAGCGTTTTAATAATTTTCATTGCTTCTGTTTTGTTCTTTAGACCTGCCACAGCGCAGTGTCCGGCCTCGAAATACGGCATTACACCGGCGTGGCCGCACAGCTGGACCGAAACCGACCGGCAAAACTGGTACCTCGACATGTCGGTCCATGGCCAGGGTTTTCAAAGCAACGGTCATACCTGGCGGCAGATTCAGGTGATTTCGGACAGCAACGACTTGCTGGCTTTGCGCGATGAAATTCATTGGGCAAAAACCAATGGGGGCATTGGAAAATTTCTTTATCAGTTTAAAAATCCGGGACCGAAAGTCAACTCTATGCCGCCCTTGTGGTGCGGAAATCCATTGACCGATACCAATACCACCAAGGCTATGTATCGCTATATCACCGGTTTTCTCGACACCATGCATACCGAACTTGATTATTTTGTACTGGGCAGCGAGGCTGATGTGTATTTCAAAGGCCGGCCTGCCGAGCGAGACTCGTTTCTGGTGATGGCTGAAAAGCTGTCGCTGTATATCGATTCGGTTTACCCTTCGCTGAAATTTAGTGTTGGGGTCTCACTCAACGGTACGTTGGTTCCAGATACCAGCCTCTGGCATCTGGTAGAGCCGTTTACCGATTTTATGGCCGTGTCGTGGTGGCCGCTGCAAAGCGATTATCTGGCCGACACGCTGGCTGTCAGCAGCTTTGCCTCAGATATGAATCTCCTACTTGCCGAAGCCGGCACCAGACCCATTATTATTACGGATTGTGGAATTCCGACCAAAAGCCTGCCGGAGCGATTCGACCTGCAGTTGGAATTTGTCCGGAACACATTTTTGTATACCTATAATAATCCGCAGATTGAAGCTGTCGGTTATCAGTACCTCGCCGATTTCGATTCATTGAGCATAGAATGGTATCAGGGATATTTTCTCAGCTATAACGAAAATGCCGAAATCAGCATCAGCTCGCGTGGACTGCTCGATTCAACCGGTGTGGCGAAACCAGCTTACGAAGTTTATATTGCCATGCTCGACACCGTCTGTTTGCATGCTTCAACGGAAGAAATGAAAACGGAACAATCGGTCCACGTGTGGCCTGTACCCTGTACCGACCGTTTGTATTTTCAACCGGACGGCTATACTCAGGTTAAAATCTGCGATGCATCGGGGCGTGTTGCTTTGTCCGGTCCAATTCCGGAGCAACGTTCAGAAGAAATTGTGTCTGTTGCAGATCTGGAGCCGGGTGTATGGTTTCTGAAGTTATCGGGTAATGGAAAAGTCCCTGCGTTTTCTATGTTTATTAAAACCGGACAGCCATGAAAGCCATGATCTTTGCGGCCGGTCTGGGAACCCGGCTGAAGCCATTGACGGATTCGGTGCCGAAAGCATTGGTACAAATCAACGGAAAACCGTTACTGGAATGGCTGCTGATAAAAATGGCGCGCGAAGGCATTCGTGATGTGGTGGTGAATGTACATCACTTTGCCGGACAGGTGAAAGATTTCCTGAACACGCAGCCTGTGCCGGATTTGAATATTCTGATTTCGGACGAGACGGATAGATTGCTCGATACCGGCGGAGGTCTGAAATATGCAGCTTCGTTGCTCAGCGGATCAGAGCCGGTGCTGATTCACAATACCGATATTCTCAGCAGCATCAGCTTTTCGGCATTGGAACAAGCTTTTACTGCATCTCAGGCCGATGCCTTGTTGCTGGTGAAAGACCGAAAGACCAGCCGCAAACTGGAATTTTCGTCCGACGGAAAGCTGACGGGATGGATTAATGAAAGTACCGGCGAAACGATTGCTGCGGATGCGTCGTTTGGAACCGGGCACCGGATGGCTTATTCGGGCATAGCGGTTGTTGGCGCCGGTTTTCCGGCCTCGCTGCCGATGGATGGGGCTTTCGGTCTGATTCCGGCCTGTCTGCAACTTACGGCTACAAAAAAAATTGTTGAATTCACATGCGACTACGACTGGCTCGATGTCGGCAAACCGGATGCGCTGGAACCAGCCGGACGAATGATTGAAAAATTTTATACACCCTTGTTATGACCTTTATTGAAGAACTGGCTGACGTGATTCTGGCCAAGGGCGTTTTGCGCCACACCGCGGTGGTTCTGCCCGGCCGGCGCAGTGGTCTGTATCTGAAGAAAGCCCTGGCGGCCAAAGCCGGTAAAACCATTCTGCTGCCTCAGATTTTCAGCATCGAAGAATATATTTTTCAGCAAAGCGGATTTCACAAAATGGATGAAACTTCGCTGCTGACCTTGTTGTACGCGGTGTATAAAGATTACGCCGGTGCCAGTGCGTTTCCGCTTGATGAGTTTCTGCCCACCGGCAAAACGCTGCTGTCGGACTTCAACGACGTGGACGATTATATGCTGGACGCCGAAGAAGTGTTTACCTATCTCACCCGCATCAAGGAAATCGAAGGCTGGGTGCCGGGTGAAGCTGAGACGACCTTGCAGAAAAGGTACATGAGCTTTTATCTTTTGCTGAATCCCATGTATAAAATGTTCACCGAAAAGCTGAACGAAAAAGGCATGGGCTATCAGGGCTTCGCCTCGCGGAAGCTGGCTGCGCGCAATGATGTACCGGATGGATTTCAGCATGTTGTTTTTGCCGGATTAAACGCTGTTACACCTTCGCTCGAAGCGCATATCAACAAATTGGTTCTGAACGAAAAAGCCACTTTGTTGTGGGATACCGACAGCATGTATCTCGACAACGATCAGCACGAAGCCGGACATTTCATGCGCATGAACCGCGCTGCATGGCCTGCAGCTTTTGCTCAGGCACCTGAAAATTTCAAAAACAGCCGAAAAACCATTGATTTCATCGGCGCTCCACTTGGCTATTCGCAGGTGCAGACGGCGCTGAAGCTTATCAACACCCGCTACAGCGATGCTTTTGCCGATACCGTGCTGGTGCTGGCCGACGAAAGTCTGCTGATTCCGTTGCTCAGCAGTCTGCCGCAAGAATGGAAAGACCGCATCAATATTTCGGGCGGGTATCCGTTGAAAAGCACATTGGTGGGACAGCTGGTGCATTCGTGGCTGGAGCTGATGTCGGAAACGCTGGCTGCCAGCGGAAGTCAGAAGACGTACCGTTTTGATGCGCTGGTAAGCTTTGTTGCCAACCCATTGCTGTGCCTGATTATTCCGGATAAGCTGGCATCGCAGTTTGCAGCGGTGACCGAGGAAATCTGCACCGGCCGTCTGCGCTATTTTCACTGGAAAACCGAAGACGACGGCCCGCGCGATGCGCAGCTGCTGAAAGAATTCGAATCATTGCTTCCAGGTACGCTGGCGCCTTGCACCGATTGGCAGGAAGCGCTGATCAGGCTTGAAAACCTGACGGAGCAACTGTTTGAGCGTTGCCGCGAGGCCGATCTGGAGCACGAAGCAGCCTGGCTGATCAATTCCATGCTGAAAAGCCTCCGCAACACACTTGCCAGCTACGGCAATGCAGCGGACATTACTTTCAGCTCGGTGGTGTTTTTCATCAAACGTCAGCTGCAGGTGGCGCGCATTCCGTTGAAGGGAGAGCCTTTGCAGGGCATTCAGATTCTGGGTATGCTTGAAACCCGTTCGCTGGATTTTAAAAACGTAGTGATTCTGGGTGCCAACGAAGGCTTTTTGCCGGCATCGGGTCATGGCGATTCTTTTCTGCCTGCCGATGTGCGTCACACACTGAAATTGCCGCTGGTGTACGAACGCGATGCGGTGTATGCCTACCATTTCTGGCGCCTGTTGCAGCGCGCATCCGAAATCACATTGATTTACAATACCGAAAGCGATCCGGTGTATGGCAAAGAGCCCAGCCGCTTTCTGGCGCAGATAGAACACGAGCTGATTCCGGCTTTTCCGCAGATTACGCTCAATAAAAAAATCCTGGGAATCGAATATGCCAATACCCGCATACAGCCTTTTACTGCGGCAGATCCGCAAGCTGTTCAGGAAGCCTTAAATCATATTGCACAACACGGATTGTCGTTTACCGGCTTTTTCAATTTTGTGGAATGTCCGTACCGCTTTTTACTGGCCAATATCAGCAGAATAAAAGAATTTGAAGAAATCGGTGGCGATATGGCTGCCAACACCATGGGCAATGTGTTTCACCGGACTGTTGAAAATGTGTCGAAACCGTATATTGGCAAAGTGCTGATAAAAAGCGATTTCGACGAGATGGCTGCGCAGGTCGATGTTCGTCTGGCCGAAGCGCTGAAAGAATATGAGGTCACGCAAACCGGCAGCGGATTTAATTTTCTGGTAGTCGACCTGTTGCGCGAATTGCTGGTGAACTGGCTTCAGCGGATGCGCGACACCGTGCCGGCCGATTATACCATTCAGGCACTTGAATTTGAATTGATTCCGGAAATAGAACTGAAGGACGGCCGCAAGGTAAAGCTGTACGGCAAGGCCGACCGGGTTGAAACCTGGAATGGTGTTACCCGTGTGATGGATTTTAAAACCACACACAAAAGAACCGAATTCCTGTATAAAAAATCGGAGGAGGGTGGACTGGCTTCGTTGTTCATCCACAAAAACAAAAACCTGATTCAGGTATTGTATTATTCATGGTTGTTTGCGCTGCAGGGAAAAATCCAGTCGGTTACCGGCGGTGTGTATCCGGCATTGAGTCTCACAGGCCATCTGCCCGATCTGATCAAAGACGAAGAAAAACAACCCATGGTGCTGAATCAAGCCAATCTGGAAGAATTCGGAGCCGCTGTGCGTGATATTATTGAAGACCTTTTCAGCCCCGGCCAGAAATTTTCTCCGACACCTTCGAATGAGGTTTGCCAATATTGTCCGTATTCCAACGTTTTATGTTTTGAACATGTTTTTGGATCGAGCGAAGATGAATAAAAACAGTATTTTGATATTGGTTGTTCTGACGTTGATTTTTGCCGGAAATCAGGCTGAAGCTCAGCGTCCGGACGGATTGTACTGGTCGCCCGAATTGAGGCTGAATCCGGCTTTAACGGGTGTGATGACCGGGAAATGGCGCATTATTGAACATCACCGCAATATGACTTTTAACAATGGTGTTCACCTGAATTCCAATACTTTTTCGGCCGATTTCAGGAAAGAAATTGCCAAAACCGCCGGCGATTACGGGTTAAAAGTGCAGGAATCAACCGGAAATACGATTGGTTTCGGCATTATGGATGACCGGCACAACAGCGATAGCGTTGGCGCAGATTATATTGCCGACTATTTTTCGTTATCGTTCCGGCATGTGTTGAAAAAAAGCAAAAACACCATTGGATTTGGCATTCAGCCTGGTTTTATGCGAAACGAAACCGAAAAAAAATTCGATCTGAATGCGGGCTTATTGTGGGGAAAAGGTTCCATTGTCTGCTGGCAGGAAGATCAGGTTTTTAAAAATCAGGTGGGCATTGCGGCGTATAATATTTTGTCCGATTGGTCCGATTCATCGGTCATGCCGGGGCGCGAAGTGCAGGCGCATGCCGGCTTTCTGATTAAAAAAGTCGAAGAATTCAACTTTGTGGTCAATGCCTTATACCGCTACAACGGTACCAGTGATTTTGCATTTGGCACCTACGCCATGTTTTTTCCGATTGTGCATTATGCTTACTGGGACAGGGCACGGCTGGGCGTTCATTACCGCTCGAGCAACCACCTGACTTTGTCGGCGGGACTCCGCTTTTATGGCCGCGGCCGCAAAACCTTTACCCTCGATGGTACCATCAGCTACGACATGCCCATGAAATTCCTGGATTTCGAAAGCCGGTACAAAAATGCCTGGGAAATCGGCATTGTGATTACCCGCTTCGAGAAATGCTGGAGCACTGATAAATGTGGCAATTAGTTGCCTGTAACTACTTCCTGAAACTTTCTTCATTATGATCTGGCATCACTGAATCATAATAATTTGTTTCAGCTGTTTACATATTCCTTTTGATTGAAAACTGCTGTTGTTATGATCGAGTTGCGACAAAAAGCCGATGGGTGCAGTCGTACAGAAAAACTTCCGGTCAAAACAATAAAAAACATTTCTATGTTTGCGGCAGTTTTATTCCAGCTGTTAAATATATTTTTCTGTTTGTTTTTTCAGCACCTAAATTCAAGTAATAAATGCAACTTTTCACGGGAAAAATGATGAGATAATCATTTTATCAGAAGAAAGAGGGTTGCCCCTCTCCCTCCTGAATGGAATAAATGCTTATTATTGTGTCCCGTCCAAAGTAG
>CAYSCE010000188.1:0-6331 GCA_964429475.1 uncultured Bacteroidaceae bacterium
TTGTTTTATTTTCTGAAAATAATCTATGGTTTAACCGACTGTCTGCGGGTATGCTTAAAATGGTCGAACGGGTGGGTGTACATGTAAATACCCTGACCGAATCCGGCGAGATCAATCATGTGTGTATTGTTTCCGGTCTGACCTGAAATGGAAGTACTGTAAACCACTTCGCCTAAAGTGTTACGTACTGTCAGCAGGCAGGTGCCGGGTTCAGGAAGAACGAAACTGATAAGAGTTTGATCAGCAGCCGGATTTGGCATGTTCTGAAGAAGAACAACGCCATTCTGGCTGGCTTCATCAATACCATCAACCGGTGACAATGAAACACATGTGGTGTCATTCGACTTGTACGGATCACCGTTTAATTTGGTGTAGGCACAAAGATCATAATTAACTGTAGGTCCGGGATATTTCTGTGTGAAAGTAAAGGTAGTTGTATCATCCGGGAGCAGTGTGCCGGTCCATGTTCCGTTTTGCGGCGGGAATCCTGTGTTGAGTGTATATGCCAGCGGAATACTGGTCAGTGTATCAGTTCCGAAGTTCTTAATGCGAACCTGAACGGTAGTCTGAACACCGATATCAGTAGTTCCCGAGGGGGTGATTACATCAACAACACCAGCATCAATAGCCACTGCCGGGCCAAGGATTTTGATATCATCAAGTGCAAATCCATCAAAAGTATTGCTTGCATTCGATTTGAAAGCAAAACGGAATTTCACTGTACTGTATCCCGAAACGGCATCCAGTCTCAGATATGCAGGTGTCCATCCATTGGTATTCTTTGTCCATGCGGGAGTTCCCGAGGCATATGAATCATACCAGTTAAATCCAGCCGGATCATTGATGTCGCCCAACATTGACCATGTAGCACCATTATTCACAGTGTACTGAACAAAGCCGCCGTCGTAGTTTTCTTCGGCATCAACCCAGTAATAGAACGCCAGATATGCACCCGAGACACCAAAGAAGTTGATGTTTGGAGTGTAAAGATAACCAGCTGAAACCGAATTGGGATAATCTCCATCCAGAATGGTTGTCCAGCAGCTATCCGGGCTGTGGGCAATATTGATTACAGAGTCCATCGGAACACCATGTTCCCACAAAGTAGCAGCATCGGTATACATCATGGTGCCGTTTTCAAAGTCGTCTTCAAAGATAATGGCAGGCGGTAATCCGAAGAAGAATGCGCATGACTGATCATTGAAATCGTTCGAGTCGTTTACTACCTGCGTGTAAGCACAGATGCTGTTGCTATCGGCCAGAACCAGCACCGACGGCATGGTAATCTGAACGGTGTCGTTCGGAGCCAGCGATCCGGTCCAGGTATAGGTTACAGGAGTTCCGCCATTGGCAACATAGGAAACCGGAATTGAAGTCAATGCATTCGTTCCGAAGTTTTTAACACTAACTACAACTGGAGCAGTAGCGTCTTCTGTTTGCAGATAGTAGGGCTGATCAATTGAAATCACACCAGCATCGTACGGAATCTGCGGAGCAAGAACGACCAGGTAATCTTCAGTTTCACCATAGCTGTAAGTTCCGCATGGCAAAACCGTAGCAGCTGTTCCGCCTTCGCGGCAGACAATGCGCATACCGGTTGTTCCGATGTGTGCAGTGAGCGGAATAGTTACATTGCCTGTGATAGTGTTGGTTTGGTTGGCATTTGTATAGGCACCGCCTAAAACAACTTCTTCGGGTTCCTGATAAACACCATCGTGGTTAAAGTCAATATATGCCTCCACATATCCACTGTAGAACGAAGCTGCATCATCGGTTTCGGTAACCGACATCGGGTAGGTTTGTCCCAGTGCAAGATAGGGTGCCGCAACTGTAGTTGTGTAATCAGTATACTTTACCGTATGCGGAGCCGGGCTGGTATTATTCAGGGAGCCGATTGTGACATTCAGAATGTCTTCGTCAATAGTACTGGTTGCAGTTGATACACAATATACCAACGGAGCATTCGTGACTGATTTATATGCGGTGTCGTTTGTAGCATATACATCGCCTGCCAGAGTTGGATATGCCTTGAATGAATAAGTGGCAAATGCAAGCAGATTGGCGTTAGCTGTAAAATTATAAACGGCTGTATCACCAGGCTGAATGGTTCCAGTATACAATTCGGTTACAGGAGTCAGCGAGTTGATCTGATAATTGATGTTGAAGTTGGTCGCAGGAGAAGAACCATAGTTTACAATAACCACTTCTACCGGTTCAGCATTGGTAAGTTCAATGCCTGAATTTGGTTCGTTGATGGCAATAACGCCCAGATCAGTGGCAGGAACACCGGTAAGGAATACAGTGTCAGGGCTGACAGGTCCAGGACATCCGGTTTTGTAAAGCGATACTTCGTCAATGAACCATCCATCATAGCCGGCACTTACGTCAGAAGAGAATGCAAAAGCAATTTCGATCTGAGTACCACCATTCAGAGGAATTGTACCACCGCTGACAAAATAGGTTGTGGCTGAGCCTCCAAAAGTACCAACCGTTGGTCCAGAAGTACAGGCAGCCAGAATAGGATCAACGTTGAGGTTGTCGGATCCGGCGTATAAACCGGTTGTCAGAGTGAAATGAGTCCATGCACCACCGTCAATGCGATAGGCAACATAACCTCGGTCGCAGCAGCTTTCAGTATTATACCGGTGACGGAAACTCAGATCAATGCTATCTCCAAATACGGGAATAACCGGAGATTGAAGAACAGCGCTTGAATAGGTTGTTGGATTCACCATCCAGGCAGTACCGGCACCTCCATCGGAAGCCCATGCCCAGTTATAGGTTGTATAACTTGCACATGGGGTATTGGCTGTCCAGCCCTGCAGGTCGGTATCGAAGGTGTATTTGTAGTTTACAGCACTGGTTGAAGCAACATAATATACAGTTGTATCATACAATACCGGTGTTGTGAAAGATGTTCCGGTTGCCAGCAGCTGGGTCAGGGCCGGATCGGCAAACCACTGAATGGTATCGGCACTGGTCGCTGTGAGAGTTGTTGATGTTGCATACGGAATAGTTGCATTGGTCAGATGGACCGAGTCAGGCATATGTAGTGAAACGGCACCAAAATTTATGCTGTCATTCATTTGAATGGTGTCGTCCTGCAGGGTTACCCATGATTCAAAAGTGAAAACACTGTCGGCACCTGTTCCAACGAACATGTCAACTGTTGTGGCAAAGGTGAAATCATAAGTATCCATCGGCAGAATTGTAGCAGTGATGGGTTCCGTAACCGGTGTTCCATTGTTTACAACATACGTAGCAGTAAAGTTGCCATTGATGGTGTCACTACCATTGTTTTTCACACGGATGGTAACATCTTCAACACCCATAGCGCAACCGGTAATTGGAGAAATGGCCGAAACCAGTTCAGCTTCGAATGGAGGAGGAGTGAATTCGTCGGCACCCATATCCGGTGTTGTCAAACTGCGTAGGTCTCCATCGATATCATCGGTGATTCCCAGCGGTGTTGCCAGTCCATTGGTACTGAACGCCATGGTATGCAGATCTGTTGCACCATAATAATTAGGAGCAACACTTACAGAATTTGAGTCTTTCTGTGTCAGGGTTTGCCATGCCGCAAGATTGGCTGCTGCACTTCCATGATAGGCCAATGTAGAGCCGGTAGAGAACAGATTGTTGTAATCACTGGTGAAAACAGTAGTTGTAGAAGAGTTATAAATGGCATAACCAGTACCGGTATTGGTTAAAAAGTTGTTTTTCAGATCGAGTGGTCCGCCATAATTAATATAGAGGGCTCTTCCTGAAGTTGAAGATGAGCTGGTGTTAAATGTATTGTGGAAAACATCAACATAGTCGCTGTATGAAGAGTAAAGACCATATGCTGTTGATGTTCCGCCAACCTGAACCATGTTGTTTACAATTTTTGATCGGATTGTTGCATCGGCATCGCATTCGTACAAATAAATACCATAATATGTTGGTACTACAACGTTGTTTTTTTCAACAATGGAATAGTCGTTATAATACAGATACATACCAATAGGACTGCTATAGGCCGAATTGGTGCTGAGATTATTTCCCTTTATGACAACACCTTTCTGGTAATAGGAATAAATCCCGTAATAATAGAAATTATTAAGGGTATTCCCTTCAATTGTATTGTTTATTTCAAGGCTTGAACTTGAAACACCATACATGTAAATGCCATAGGAACCATTATTGAGAACATTATTCCGAATCACATTATTGGAATCATTCAAGGAACCTGAATTGTAAATCAAGGCCATGTCAGTTGATGTCGATGTTGTTGTCGGCCCTTCGATTATATTACCTTCAAACAGGTTGTAGTGCGAACCACCACCAAGATTAATAACGGTTCCATACGAAGTACCCTGAGTCAGGAAAGTCAGGTTTTTAAACTGAACACGGCTGGTACCATTGAGTTTTACAATATAGTTAGAAGCAGATGCTGTTGCGTTGTTTCTCAAAGTCACATCGGTATTCACACCACTGGCAGACTGGAAAACTACGCAGGCCGATGGTCCGGTTCCCGGAATTGTTCCGTTGAATGTCAGTGTGGTATCATAGGTACCGGCAGCGATATTGAAAATAGTAGTGTCGCTGATGCCACAGTTTTGCAGCTGGCTCATTACCTGTGCAAAATACTGATAATTGGTTCCACCCATCGGGGTAAGAGGATCGATGGTATAGGTGCCTGCCAGAACAACATTACAAACTGTATAGGATGCCAGTGTTGTGTCATTCATATGGTTCGGGTCAGCTATTGCATTGGGCATCGATGTCCAGGCCTTGATTGTGTGCGATCCTGCTGACGGGAATGTTACGTTACCGATGGTAATGATTGTTGCAACAGCGCCTGATAATACGGAGCCGCTCCATGCAAATGGTGTTTGGGCAACGCCATCAAGCGACCAGCCAATATTGGCAGTTTCAAGGGTATCTGTTCCGAAATTCTGAATATTGACAACAACATTATACAGGTTGCCGGCAACTGGTCGTGGGTTGTTAACCGGCTCAATAATGGCAGTAACACCGGCATCTTCAGGAGCTGGTGAGAATTCATCGGCACCCATATCAGGTGTCGTCAGGCTGCGGACTTCTCCGTCAATGTCAGTGGTAATTCCGACCGGAGTCCCCAGATCATTCATATTCAGATTGAAGGTATGCAGGTTGGTTTGGCTTATAAAACCAGGATTCATGCTTACTGAGTTCGAGTCTTTCAGTGTTGCGGTTGTCCATGCTGCAAGTGTAGCCATAGCCGAGCCATAGTAACCAACAGATGCTCCTGAAGTATACAGGTTGTTGTAATTTGACGTAAATACGGTTGCGGTCGTTGCTACATAGAAAGCATATCCACCGTTTGTTGCTGCAAAAACATTGTTCTTCAGGTTTACTGAGCCGCCATAATTCAGGTAGAATGCACGTGTAGTATTTATTGTTCCATAGTTATTCACACTATTATGGAAGATATTAACGTAATTCGAGTAGTTTGAATAAAGGCCATATGAAGTTGATGTGCCGCCTATAGAAATAAAGTTATTTGCAATCAGACCCGATTTGGTTACATCGCCATCACTGTAGCTAAAGTACAAACCATAATACATGGGAACACTGATTTTATTTCCTGTTACCGTTGCATACTTGTTGTAATAAGAATACAAACCAGCAATGCTTGTGTATGATGAGTTCGAAGCAATTGTGTTATTCCGGATGATTATATTTTTCTGATAATAAGAGTTAATACCGCGATTATAGAAATTATTGAAAGTGTTTCCTTCAATGATATTTCCATTCTCAAAACTGGTTGAACTCATACCATAAAAATAAATACCATACGATCCATTGTTGAACACGTTGTTGCGGATGATAATGGCGGTATCGTTTGCTGCTGTCGTATTGTTGATCAACGCCATATCTGTACTGGTAGAGGTATTCGACGGATTTTCAAAAATGTTTCCTGAAAACAGCAAGTGATGCGAGCCTCCGGAAATGTCAACACATTTGCCATAAGTTGTACCGAGGGCTTTGATGGTCATGTTTTTAAATTCAATGTATTTAGCTGCATTGAAATTGAGAACATAGTTTGTTCCGGCAGCCGCAGCATTGTTGCGCAGAGTAACACTTGTATTCACACCACTGGCCGACTGGAAAATTACGCTGGCATTGGGTCCAACTCCGGGATAAGAGCCTAATGTAAGCAAGGTATCATAGGTGCCGGCAGCAATGTTGAAAACAGTGGTATCAGAAACACCGCAGTTCTGCAAAGTTGAAATCACATCGGCGAAGTATTTAAAATTTGTACCACTGGTCGGCTGCAAAGGATCGATGGTGTAGGTACCGGCCAAAA
>CAYSCE010000189.1:0-6322 GCA_964429475.1 uncultured Bacteroidaceae bacterium
CCAGACATACGTATTGGCGCCGCCGGCAGTGAGGTCTGTTGTATTGCCGCTACAGATTGAAGGGTTATTAACTGTTATTACAGGAAGCGGATTGACTGTAACCGTAGCTGTTGCAATGCCCGTACAGCCACTGCCATCGGTGCCCGAAACTGTATAAGTGGTTGTAGTTGCCGGATTCACGGAAATGGGCGAACCGGTCGAAGCATTGCTCCATGTATAATTGGTTGCTCCGGCAGCCGAAATAGAAGCAGTATTTCCGGCACAGATTGTAGCCCCGGTTGCCGTTACAACAGGCCCCGGCAAAACTGTAACCACCACACTGCCTGTTGCAGAACAGTTGGCTGCCGATGTTCCTGTAACGCTGTAGGTTGTCGTTGCTGTTGGTGTGACCGAAATGCTTGCGCCCGCCGCGCCCGTGCTCCACGCATACGTAGCAGCACCAGTACCTGTCAGCACTGAAGTATTTCCCGGACAAACCGAAGCTGGTGAAGCACCGGCCGTTACTATTGGCAGAGGATTTACCGTTACCGTAGCCGAAGCCGAGCCTGTACAGCCCAGTGCATTGGTGCCCGTAACAGTATAAGTAGTTGTTGAAGCAGGCGAGACCGTAACAGAAGTTGTACCGGCACCGGTATTCCAGGAATAAATGGCAGCTCCCGACGCAGTCAGCGTGGTTGAGGCTCCCTGACAAATGCTTGTTCCGGTAACCGATACCGTTGGCGCTGTATTGGTGACCACCGTCACCGTTGTTGTACCTGTGCAGCCCGCCGCGCTGGTTCCGGTCACGGTATACGTAGTTGTTGAGGCTGGTGTAACGGTAATACTGCTTCCGGAGCCACCGGTACTCCAGCTGTAGGTGCTGGCCCCCGAAGCTGAAAGCGTCGAAGACACGCCCGGGCAGACCGATGTAGGCGAAGCAGAGGCGCCAACCGTTGGCAAAGCATTAACGGTAACAGTAGCCACAGCTGTTCCCGTGCCTCCCGAGGTAGTTCCGGTAACAGTGTAAGTGGTTGTTGATGTCGGGCTAACCGAAATGGTAGCGCCGGTAGCACCGGTGCTCCAGCTATAGGTATCGGCACCGGCAGCGGTTAGTGTTGCCGATTGTCCTGAACAGATGGTCGGACTATTAACAGTAACCGTTGGTGGAGTATTGCACATACGAATATCAACATCGTCGACATAATAGCGGGTTTGAGCAACCGACCCGCCAACATTATTGGTGGAAGTGGCTGCATCGGAAAAGAAATTACCGATCATGAAATTGGTATAGGCCACCGTAGGTGTAAAAGTGAGCGAAACCAATGTCCAGTTTGTTTTATCGGTAATGATGCCTGTGTAATTCACCTGAGGAGTCACAGAATACACACACATGGAGGATCCACTGACAGCCGAAGTTGTAAAATACACCCCCAGATTGTTGCATGCATACTGCGATTTATCGGCCAGCGACACATAAAACTCGATACAATAAGGCTGGCCCGGAACCATAGGCGTCGAAAGCCTTCCGGCCAGGTATTCACGATAGGGCGCACAGCCGCCGTTGCCGTAAACAAAAACGGCACTCATGCTGTTTCCGGTACGCGGAGCCTGTGTGCCGGGAGCTGAGGCATGTGTACTATAAGGACTGCAGAAACAACTGGTGGCAAGCGAAGTGTGAAAAACATCGGGTGACCCGCCTGTTGGATTTGTCCAGTTGTTTATTGCGGCATTGAATTCAGCGGTCGATACATACCAGCTGCACAACAGACTACCCGTATTCACACTTTCAAAACTCGGATTCAAAACCAGATTCTGGCTGAATAAAATACCAGAAAATGTCAATGACATGAAAAAGAGAAATATTTTCTTCATAGTCTGGTTATTATTTGTTTTCGACAGGTGAATCATTCAACATCATCATACTCATGCTGACTGTGCCATCGGGATTTAATGTTTCGTATAATCCGTTCAGCTGACCATTGGCATAATGGCAACGGCAATAAAGTGTTCCATCGGGGTTAAAATATTTCCAGAGACCCTGACGTAAACCGTTTCCAAGCTCACCTTCCATCAATAATTTGGTTTCGCTGGCGTCGGAATAAAACAAATAATAACCGTCGGGACCGGGCCCGATTTCAGTCGTGCTTACCGGAAGTCCGTCGGGACCATCTACCAACGACACGGTTATCCATGAGCAATCATTCACATGTACAGCTACCTGAGCTGATAGCTGAATGCAAAGCAACATCAAACCGGCAAAAGCCGATACGAAAAATATTTTCATTTGTAACCCCTTTATATTTATGCGAAAAATCAATCCCTTTGACTACAAAAAGATATATAATGTAAAATTAGTGTTTTTTAATTATTGGAGTTTTTTTTTTAAATAATTTATTCATGTCTGCTTGTGAAAATTCATCTGCAAACAATAAATTTTTCCGGCTGATTAGTTATATCAGCACCAGAAACTTGAGTAAACTATCGCACCAGCTTTATTACCGATTGCTGATCAGCCAACTGAACAGTGGCGTAATAAACACCTGCAGGCAGATTGTTTAAAAGCTGTCCGATAGGTATTTGCAACGATCCGGTTTCGGCATTTTGTTCAAAAGTACTGATATCGGTGCCTGTAGCGTCGAAAATGTTGATACTGACCTTGCCGGATTCCTGCACATTCATTGTCAGAACCGAATTCGGCTGCATCGGGTTGGGGTAGACATTTGCATTTAAACTGGTCGATTCAATTCCAGTTGTCATATAGCTTCGCAAGCTCGGGCATTCGAGCAAAATGCCTGAATCATAGATGTCATCGCCGGCATCGGCTATGGCCATTTTGAGATGGTAGCTTGCCATTGGAACTACCTGTACCGTAACGGTTATGGTTGTGGTATAACCGTCAAAAACAAAATTTGAATCACCAAGTAATTCATTGTCAATAAAATATGCAGCATTTAAGGCATTATTTACGTTGTTGATCGAAACCGGTGTGGTTGTTCCCGGAATCAAAGCTACATTCATATTATCGTAATAGTTACCGGCGGTATCGGGTCCGCTTATAAAGAAACCAAAAACATCATTAAACTGTGAACCAACCCATTCCGGATACTCTTCAGAAGCAAAAACAAACTCGAACTGAAGAACTGATCCAACCGGAACCAGATCGAACTCAAGCACACTCGCATCGTTTGTTGAATAACCAGGAATCAACAGATCCAATAAACTATCACCTGGCTGCCAATTAGTAAAAGAAGCTAAATTTCCGACGAATGAACCAATCGGGACATCAGGTATAGAACCCGTAGTCATGATAATACCATGATCGATGTCCAGACTGGAGGTTGTACCATCCGAAAAAGAACCAATGGATAACGAATCGCCGGTGTATTGAACGTTGGAAACCGACACACCGGTCATTACAAAACTATCAACAAGCGCGTTAAAATCCGAAGCTACGGTGGTTACAATCTGCGCCTGCGCAGCTGTTATCATTAAAAAATACACTGCAAGGCAAAGGAATATATTTTTCATAATGCAGAATTTTAATGATTTGCGAATGTTTTGACAATGAAACTTTTGTTAAGTTAAAAGCCATCGGCATTTTTATTTCGTTGAAAATCAGCCCTACGGCAATACAACTACTTTTCCGATCTTCTCAATTTTATTTCCTCCCGAAACAACCATTATACGGTAGGTGTAAACACCTTGCCTGATTTCATCCGGCGATTCGGCCTTCCAACGCTCTCCATCCCAGGGGTGATTGATATCGGTGCTGTAAAATACCATGCGGCCCCAGCGATCGAAAATCTCCATAATAAAACGGTCAACATCAAACCCGGAACCGTATACATGAAAATAATCATTGATTCCATCACCGTTCGGGCTGAAAGCTGACGGAATGAAAAAATTGAAGGCGTCGTTTACTTCAATCACTGCCGAAGCAGTATCGATGCAGCCAAATTCATCTGTAACAGTCTGAATGACCGTGTAGCTGCCGGAATTATAAAAGTGATGCTCCGGATTTTGAAACGAAACACTGTTGCCATCTCCAAAATCATACATCCAGGTTAAGGCATTAACCGATTGATCAATAAATACAATGTTTCCGAATTCGGTGGTTACAACCGTTGCGGTTGGGTGAAATCCGGCAACTGGTCCTTCCCAGGCTCCAACAACAGCATCAACCACCACCATACACTGACCGTCGGAAATAGTCACCGTATAAGTCCCGGAAGTAAGACCATCAGCTATGGGCAGCGAAAGCGAATTATCGTGTTGCCAGGTATATGTCAGGCCGGAATCGGAAACAATTTCAATAATACCGTCCATCATATCACAATGCTCATCGGTAATCACCGTCGACACCGGTAATCCGTTTACCGACAAAACTTCAACAGAATCTGTTGTGATACAGCCATTTCCGTCGGTAACCGAAACTGTATACACGCCGGCTATTAAACTGTCGGCTGTATCGCCTGTTTGCTGCGGGTTCGAATTCCATACAAAGTTGTATGGCCCGGTACCACTGATTATATTCACGCTGGCTGCGCCGATTCCAAGCATACATGAATCGGGCACCAACGAAAAGTCGAGAACAGGGGCGGGGTAGACATCAATAATGGCCTGAGCGCTGCTGGTGCAACCTGCAGCATCGGTGCCGGTCACAACATAAGTGGTGGTTGTGGTTGGATTGATCAGTAAAGTGTTGGTGGTAGATGTTCCTGTATTCCAGGCATACGAAACAGCACCGGCAGCGGTAAGTGTCAGAGGGTTTCCGTTGCAGACTGTGTCAGCTGCAGGCGAAAGCGTAACAACCGAACCGGCCACCGTATTCATAAAAACATTGACTGTATCGGTGGCAGTCTGACACCAGGGATTTGAAACGGTAACAATATATGTATTTAAGCCATTTACAGCCTGAGCATTGGCCACATTTTGCGTGCTGTAGGTGGTTCCGGAATTAACATGCAGCCAATGGTAACTATAGCCGGCCGGATTTGCCGCATTGGTAAGTGAACAGGTCAGCGGAACCTGAGCGCCACTGCATACCGTATCGGGTGCCAATGCATCGATGTAAGCATATTCAAGTATTAATTCCGGATGTTTGCTGACATCGGCAAATTCGCGCGAAGCAATACTGACATTCCTGTACAACTGACCTTCATTAATAAGAATAAAGCGAACCCCATAATTGGGTAAACCGCCACAAATCCAGTCATATACAAACGCAGAAACATCAAAACTATAATCCTGTTCCGATGGTCCGGGAACACTCGAAAGAATGGTCACTTGTCCTGTAGTTGTGGTAGTCGCCTGATTGTCCCAGGTCATGGTCATTTCGTCCCACGCCGCTGTTACCCGCTGCATGTACATCATGTTGTCGGTGGCAGTACCTTTATATTCAGTCTTGAAAATATATCCGGTCGGAAAATACAGGTTCATGGTTGCGCGGTTATCGTACAATGCCTGTGGCGTAACCGCCGGATTCAGGTCAAATTTAATGTAGGCCCTAGTATCACCCTGGCCGCAACCCTGCGAATTCCAGGTCCATGTAGTGGCATTAATGACCGTGAGTGCGCCACCAGGCAAGGTTTGCCAGTTTGCACAGTCGTCGTTGCGCCGCATCATGGCATCGGCAATACTGGGTTGATGAAATGTCTGTGAAAAGGATGGCTGAAAACAACCTAAAAGTAACAGAAAAACCGGGGGGATGATTTTCATGTGTTTTGCATATTTTTAATGCCGACAAAAATAAAAAATTAAGTACTATTTAAGAACCGAAAACTGATTCATTTTTACAAAGAAATGATCTGTCCATCGTTGGCAGCAAATGTTTCAGGAAAAATATGCCGGGCTTCATCCAGCAACAGATCCGGAGTACGGTAGCGCGACGAAAAATGTCCGATCAGCAATTTCTTTACGTTGGCTTCAATCGCAATGGTGGCGGCGTCGACCGAGGTGGCGTGCATCTTTTCGGCAGCCGATTTCTGTAGCGATTTGTCATAGGTCGTTTCGTGGTACAGCAAATCGGTGCCCTCAATAAATGGTATGATGCTGCGATCGAAAACTGTGTCCGAAACGTACGCAAAAGAGCGGGGCGGAGCCGGCATCCGCAGCATTTCACCGACGGGGACTTCGTTGCCATTGACATCAAAATAAGGCTCGCCGCGCAGCACGGCACGAACCTGCTCGTATGCAGGCTGATATTTTTCGATGAATTCTTTATTGACTTTCGCTGTCCGCGGGCGCTCGGTGATACGGAATCCCGATGCAGGAATCCGGTGCCTGAGCGGAAAGGTACTGACTTTATATTCGTCGAATTCAATTTTTTCGCCCGGCAACAAGG
>CAYSCE010000190.1:0-6321 GCA_964429475.1 uncultured Bacteroidaceae bacterium
CATTTGTTTGTGTTGAGGAGCGGACACGGAATCGTTGGGTGCTGCAAGCTCTTATTACCCGACGATTCCAGGTCAGCAATGCAGTTATGTTAACCCATTCAGGCTGACGCTAAAATGTCGGGTAGCGCCACGCTGCGCGAGTAGAAAGGTAAAAGTCATCAGGTAGAAAGGCGGCGTGCAAGCATAGGGCTTGAGGCATAAGGCTCAACGCACAGGGCACCGGCGGTTGGGTGTAGTCTTTTTATACGGAGTTGTGGGGTTGAGTCTCCAGACTCAACCCGCAGGAATTACTTTTTCAGACTACACCCAACCGCAGAGCGCAGCAGAAAATCATTGAACCATGATGGTGAATTTCTGCGAATAGTCTCCGTTTGTGATGTGAATAAAATAAATGCCCGACTCCAGCATATTTGAATAGATGCGGGTTGTAAGATTGTTCAGGTTTTTCGATTCAACCGGACGACCCATTACATCGTACATGGTGAGTACAAATCCATCGGTGGCAACCGTTGATTCAACATCGAGGTAGTCGCTTGCCGGAACGGGATAAATACTGAAGTTCAAAGGGACTACGTTTGTGTCGGGCGGTATACTGTTCGGGTCGGTAAAAAGCGAATCAGGTTTAATTGTTCCAAATGCAATACTGTCGCGAATAAATCCGATCAGCTCTGTTCCACGATAGGTTGAATATGGATTATAATTGTACTGCATGAATGCATCATCAATCATTCCCAATCCTTCAGCCAGGATGTATGATTGCGAAATATCGCTGCATTCGTAGGGTTTTGTGGAAAACAAAATAGTATCTGAATCCCAGGCCATACAAAATTGATTATAAGGAACCGATTTGATGATAACATGATCAAACGCGGGAAAAGTTGTCACCGTGACTGGTTTGTAATGTTGGCCGGCAACATTGTTTCCCCAGATCTGCCCGCCGTAGAAGTTGCCAAAAGCGAACTTGCTCTTTTGATATGTCCGGAAAACATTTTGTCCTGACGTATAAACAGTATCGTCTCCCGCACCATAATTGCCATGAATGAATTTTGCCGACCAATAATCAACATTCCATTGAACCGAATCGGGACTGACAATACAATAGTTTATTTTTACCTTTTGGTATTCATTTTCTGAAACGGAATGGGATGAATAGTAGTTTCTGTAATACAAAACAACCCCGGTATCCACGCTGAAAATATCATAGAAATCAGGAATAACCACCCCCGAATCCCGGCCTTCGATGCCGGCCAGCGTGATATACTGATTGATTGAATCAAATACCGGAAACGACAGTATTCCGAAGTTTTTGGAGAGAATGATGGTGTCGTTGCTCGAAAGCGCAATCACTTTTATGGAATCCGGTGTGTTGAAAACCGCTTGAGTTCCGCATTGTGCAACGGTGGCTGTAATATTGTTCAACGAATCGAACAACCAGGTGTCGGACAGTCCGGCCGTGGTTTTCAGCAAATAATGAACACTGTCGTTTTCTCTGAAATATACATTGCCACCGGGTTCGAAAGTCATGTTTGATAAAAAGTGCTGCGACTGATTTTCGAGATATGAGCCAAGATAATAAGACGGAGAACCGCCGTTTTTAACCTTTTTCAGAATTTTATTCAGAAACAGTGTGGTGTCGCTGCCTGAAACCGAAACAGAATCGGCCCAAAAAGTAACATAGTTGTTTTGAGCATCGAGATAGTTGAATTTTTCGAAAGAGGTAAGCGGACGCCAGTTTTGAGCCGTGGAGTTCAGAGCGACACTAAACATCAGTGCTAAACAAACAATATATTTCATGTTTCAGATGTTTAAATAGATCTCGAAAACTAAAATTAATACTAACAAATGTAATAAATATTTAGATGCAATGTGTATTATTGTAATATCTTTTGTTTTTTTGAACCGTCTTTGCCATTTTAATGTTTTGCAAATTGACCTTTTTTAATACTGCACGCCCAGTAAAAACAGCGCATTTCAGCATCGGACATGGCAACAATGGGTTTTGGTTCGTAGCCGGAATCAGTCCAATCCGGATCGGGTTCACGATGGTAGCGGACAACTGCAACCGGCTCCTGATCGGTTGTTTCGCCAATAATGATATAATGCATTTGTCCCAGCGAGTCTTTTTCAAATTCGCCTGAAACGGTCGTCAGCGCTTGCCCAGACTGAAAATAAATGTCAGCAACCGAAAGGGTTTTTTGCTCCGGTAAACGGTCGAGTGTCAACGCCGGAAAGTCTTTTACAGTGTAAACGCGGTTTGCATTATTAAACAACACAGTATCCTTTACACCGCCTGCATAGCTGAAGATCATTCTATCCGGTCTCATGTTCAGATAATATGTATTCCACAAGGATAAAAAACCATTTTGATCGAAAGCATACGATTTAAACGCGGTCTGAATAACGGCGCTGTTTTTTGCAACAGCAAGTTCGTTGCTGGTGGGCAATCGGAAGCAAGGCAGAATCAGACGGTCGGACCACACCGGAGTTTTTTCAATCCGTCGGCTGCCATAGTACATGTCGGCCAGATACGATTCGGAAATAAAGCACTCCTCATTCATCTGATTTGGATCGAATGCAAAATATTCGTTTTTAATCAGGAAAAATTCGTTGTACCGGTCCGACAGCCAATGGCAGCATTTCGAGGCCTGATACCAGGTGATGCCAATGACAGGATAATCGAGGTATGCCGGATTCATCATATAATCGCGCACAAAGGGCTCGGAATGATCGTACCAGTTCTGAAACAGAGAGCCGCCATACTCATACGTGCTATAAATGGCCGAATCAGCCAGATTTCCTGGCAACAGCTCAACGAGAGCTTCGGGATAGTTTATTGCATATACATCGTAAATCCAGAGCAAATACAACAAATATTCGCGGTTGGTAACAGGCCGTGTTGAAATCAGAAATGGCTCTGTACCTTCATTTTCAACAAAGGTGGTGGCTTGGGCATAACGCAGCGAATTCTGACCCGCAGAAAATTGCGACAAGCACAACGTCAGAATTGATAAAAGAAAAAGTTGTTTCATAATTTCAGCGTATTAAACTGTATTCAAATACTAACTGTTAATGCAAATATCAGTTTTTTGTTACAGTTATGGAGTACAATTTTCTAAAATGAATTGATTGTATTTTGAAATAAACACTACCTTTGCAGCCACAAACCATTGCGGGAATTTTATGAAATCGCTTGCTGTCAACTTTTTTATCCTGGCTGTCACCCTTGTGACAAAGCGCTGATTCCGCAATTCAACTGATTTTCTGAGCAAAGAAATTCTCCGGCGGATGAAGCCCGCGGGGAGAAAAATCCGTGTATAAACCAAAAACCAAAACCAAAAAAATGAAAACACTGTATTTTGAGGCCGTCGGCCTTACCATCACCAAAGCTGCATCGGCGGCCATTGTTCGTTCAATGATTGTTAGAAAACCAGGACAGGATCCGGGCATGCAAAATCACATAAAACGAAAACATTATGAAACCATATAAAAAACAAAACAGATTTTCTCTTTTCAGCGTTAATTTTCAGGGCATCCGGCGCCTGGGCTCGCTTATTGGCGATGCCATTGCCGGAAAGGAATATGACTATACCAGCGGTCGAACCGCCAAAGCCATATTTCTGCTGTCGGTTCCCATGGTGCTCGAAATGCTCATGGAATCTTTATTTGCCATAGCCGACATTTTCTTTGTTTCAAAACTGGGCTCCGATGCCGTATCGGCCGTAGGACTCACCGAATCCATCAACACGCTGGTGTATGCCGTTGGCGTTGGAATGGGTGTGGCAGCAACCGCCATTGTATCGCGGCGTTCGGGGGCAAAGCGCTACATGGCTGCATCTATTTCATCGTTTCAGGTGCTGATTGCAACCTTGTTGATATCGGTTCCTGTGGCGCTGGGCGGCATTGTTTTTTCGGGCGATCTGCTGCGCATGATGGGTGCCGAAGAAAACATTGCTTCCAACATGAGCATGTACACAGCCATTACGCTGGGTACCGCACCGTTGATCATGCTGCTGTTTGCAGCCAACGCCATTTTTCGTGCATCGGGAAATCCGGCAACAGCCATGAAAGTGCTGCTGGTAGCCAACGGAATCAATATTGTACTTGATCCGATTCTGATTTTCGGTTTGGGTCCGATACCGGCCATGGGCGTCGAAGGCGCAGCCATAGCCACTTTGATTGGACGATCAATAGGCGTTGTCATGCAATTGTATATTCTATTCAATGGCAACAGGCTGATACGCATTACGCGGCGTGCATTTATGATTCACTGGCGGACCATCGGTGAAATTTTCCGGCTCGCAGCCGGAGTCACAGGTCAGCATCTGATCGGCACTGCCAGCTGGATTGCGCTGATGCGCATCATGGCCGAATTTGGCAGTGTGGTGGTAGCCGGCTATACCATTGCTATACGCATTGTGTTGTTTTTCCTGTTACCTGCCGAAGGGTTCAGCAATGCGGCTGCAACGATGGTCGGACAAAACCTGGGTGCCGGAAAACCGCATCGGGCCGAACAATCGGCGTGGTCGGCATCATACCTGAATATGGCCTATCTGGGTACAGCCGGAATATTGATGGCATTATTTCCTGCATTTATAATAGGATTGTTCATCAATGAACCCGCTGTCATCGAAGCCGGAGCACGCGGTTTGCGCATGGTCAGCTACGGCATGGCTGTGTACGGACTGGGCTCGGTGATGCTCAATAGCATCAATGCTGCGGGCGATACACTGCGGCCCGCGTGGTTCATGTTTGCTGCTTTCTGGATTGTTGAAGTGCCGCTTGCCATCTGGCTTTCGTTCAACACTTCGGCCGTATCGAACGGCGTATATATTTCCATTCTGGTGGCTGAATCATTCATGGCTTTACTGGCGTTGTGGTGGTTCCGCCGTGGCAAATGGAAGACGATTGAAATATAAATTTGTATAGGAAAAATAAATGGCGCGGATATGCATCCGCGCCATTTGTTTAAAACCATGTATCCTTTTCAGTAACTAATAAAGAAAACCAAACAGCCACAAGGGAATAATGTTGTTGTGACCATATTCAATCTGATCTGCAGCAATGTAACTATTCGCAATGCCTTTGATTTGCCGGATTGATTTTGTTTTTCCACCAATTTCGAAAAGGAATTTTCTATCAATCAGAAAATCCCCGTCTTCAGGGAATTCAATCCGATGTATATGTGAAAGCTGATTAAAAAAGAATGTTTCACGCATGTTTCCGATGTTTATTTCTTCAGGGGCAAGCGCAAACATAAAATTGGTGTTTTCCAGAAATATTTTATTTGGCTTTTGTAACCGGCTGATACCTTTAGAGTCGCGATACAGGTTGTTGGTCAGGTTGGCTTCGTCCAGAAAAATCAGATAAGACGCCAGTGTGTTACGGTTGATGTTTATTTTTTCACTCAGCTTGCTTACGTTTGGTATAAACGGAGCTGTTTCTGCAATTGTCTGCAATAATTGTTTGATTTTCGGAACATATTGAACTTCCAGTTGTCTTAACATAGGAAGTTCAATTTCAAGAATCATATTAATTACTTCGCCAATACGGCGATAATAAACATCAATATCTTCGTTGAAAAATGGGAAATATCCATGTTTCAGATAAGTGTTAAAGTATTTAAGAGGTCTTATTTCCTTGTTTATTTTACTGGCAATTGAAACATGGTTTTTAATAATTTCTTCAAGACTGTATGCTTCAAAATGCTTATTCAATGTCATATTGAGATATTCCCTTAATGATAAACCCTGCATTGAATAGATAACAGCACGGCGACTAAGATCGGCTCTGGCATTCAGTATTTCAAGTAACGAAGAACCGGTGAATACTATTTTCAGATCCGGGTAATCGTCGTATAAATTTTTTATCGTGGCAGACCATTCTGGATATTTATGCACTTCGTCAATGTATAAAAACACCCCCCCTTTTTTTACAAAGTCGTCGGCCAAATCCGCCAGCGAATGATTCGAAAACCACAGATTGTCCAAACTCACATACAAGACTTCTTCCGGTTTATAATTACTTTGATGAATATGCTGTAATAATAAAGTTGTTTTTCCAATACCCCGTGCTCCCCGGATACCAATGAGACGATTATTCCATCTGACGGAGTTAATTATACCTCTGCTGAATTCTTTTGATACAGCGTTTATTCGCCGTGCCGAAATTTCGTATATTTCTTTCATAAATGCTTATCTTGGTATGCAAATATACAAATTAAATGCTTACCACGGAAAGCAATATTGAAAACAAATGAAGCTGTCTCAAAATAGAGGGTTGTTACGACATTCCACCGTTCCGGCATACAGCTGAGTTTAAAAA
>CAYSCE010000191.1:0-6307 GCA_964429475.1 uncultured Bacteroidaceae bacterium
CGGCGGTAAAGTATCCGGCAAAAAGGAAATGTTTGTTGACGATGCTTCATTGCCCTCAATATCTTCGAACACCATTGACATTTATTCAGTGATTGAAGAAAAAAACGGCGATGTTGTTTTTACAGTCGCATTCAATCTGGGTGGTGCCTATCTGAATTCAAAAGAACATGCATCAGGATATAAGGTGGCCGAAAAAATGATCTACGACTTTGCTGTAGCTCAGGCTAAATCTGCGGTTGAGAAAAAAATTGAAGAGCAGAAAGGGGTCATTGCAAAAACAACCAAAGATGTTGAAAATCTGGCCAAAGACAACGAAAAACTGGCCAAGGACATTGAAGATTATAAAAAGAGAATCGAAGATGCCGAAAAAAATATCGAGAACAACAAAGCCTCGATTGTAACCGGCAATCAGAATATTGAAGACCAGAACAAAGCTTTGAAAGAGCTGGAGAAAAAACTCAGTGAGGTGGATTAAAGTGTATGGAAAAGACAATTCTCATTACCAACGACGATGGCATTGATGCGCCTGGCATCAAATTTCTCATTTCCTTTTTAAAACCGCTGGGTAAGCTGGTGGTAGTTGCGCCCGAAACCGGTATGTCGGGCATGGGTCATGCAGTGACCATTAACAATCCCTTGCGCATCCGGCACTTATCAAGCGAAGGATCGGTGGAACGCTATACCACCAACGGTACGCCGGCTGATTGCGTCAAACTGGGACTCAATCAGGTTTTAAAGAGCAAGCCCGATCTGATTGTCAGTGGAATCAACCACGGCAGCAACCATTCGATCAATATTCTGTACAGTGGCACTATGGCCGCGGCCATTGAAGGCGCCATGCAGAATATTCCATCGGCAGGATTTTCCATGTGCAATCCCAATCCAAAGGTCGATTTCAGTTTCATGGAAAGCTATGTGCAGAACATTTGTTCGCGCCTGTTGAAATTCGGACTGCATGCCGGGACCTGCATCAATGTGAATTTTCCGAACACCGATAAACCTGCCGGCGTTAAAGTCTGCCGCCAGAGTATCGGCTATTGGAACGAGGAATTTGACTCACGCATTGATGTGCATCATCAGCCGTATTACTGGCTGAAAGGCGATTTTATAATTCCCGAGGCACAGGAAGATACCGATGAAAGTGCATTGCGAAATGGATATATCAGCATTGTTCCCGTTACCATCGATTTAACTGCAAACACCGCTCTCGACGCGGCCAGACAACAATTTCAGAATCTATGAAAGAATTTTTTAAACGCGATAATTTCTGGCTTGGCGTCGGAATCTCTGTTGTGTTAACTGCTGCTGTTTATTTTCTGATTCAGCTGATCACAATATTGTTTGCCGGTGATAAAGGCGATATTTTCAGAAACAGTACCGATCAGCTACTGGCCATTTGTGCAAACCTGCTCCCTTTCAGATATTATCTGGTAAAGCTCAAAGCCGATAAAACCGGAAAAGGAATCATGCTCGTTACTTTCGCGCTTGCGCTGGTGTATTTTTATCTGAACTGGTCGGCATGAAATACTTTGTCATAGCTGGAGAAGCATCGGGCGATCTGCATGGATCCAATCTCGTCAAACAGCTGAAAGAAAAAGACCCTGACGCAAAAATAATGGCCTGGGGCGGCGATCGGATGATTCAGCAAGGTGCCGATGTTAGTAAACATATACGCGAGCTTGCATTCATGGGCTTTGTAGAAGTGTTGCTGAATCTGCGCACCATCATGAAAAATTTCAGACTGTGCAAATCTCAGGTGGCAGCTTTCAAACCCGATGCTGTTATTCTGATTGACTATCCGGGATTCAATCTGCGCATGGCTAAATGGGCCCATAAAAACAACCTCAAAGTCATCTATTACATTTCTCCGCAGGTATGGGCCTGGAAAAAATCGCGGGTCAAAACTATTCGCAGGACAGTGAACGAGATGTTCACCATTCTACCTTTCGAAAAGGAATTCTATGCAAATCATGGAATGAATGTGCGCTACGAAGGACATCCGCTGATTGATGCCATTGAAAATTTTAAAAACATTCCTGAGAATTCCAGATTGGAAGATAATGGGAAACCAATTCTGGCGCTGCTTCCCGGAAGCCGAAAACAGGAATTGAAAAAAATGCTTCCACGCATGCTCGAAGCATCAGACGCATTTTCTGAGACACACCGCATAGTCATGAGTGCTGTTAGTCTGCTGCCAAAAGAGATTTATAATACAGGTGGAAGAAATATTGAAATAGTGACCGACCAGACCTATACATTGCTTTCGAAGGCTCAGTGCGCATTTGTAACCAGTGGTACTGCAACACTCGAAACCGCCTTGTTCCGTGTACCGCTTGTAGTCTGCTATAAAGCCAAAGCCATTTCGTATATGATCGCAAAAAAACTGGTCGGGAAAAATATTCAGTTCATTTCGCTGGTCAATCTGATTGCGGGCAAAGAAGTATGTCGCGAGCTTATTCAGCGCGATCTGAACAAAGAAAACATGGTGCATGAAATGAAAAAGCTCATTCCTCCTTGCGACGAGCGTAACCAGATGCTTTCGGAATACGATTTGCTATACGCCAAACTCGGCGGCCCGGGCGCATCGTCACGCGTTGCTGAAGGAATTGTCAAAATCTGTCAACACTGATCTATGAAAGTACGGGCTCTGATTGTTTCTTTACTTTTATTCCTGACTGTTTTTCAGTTGCAGGCAAGCCAGGACATCAAGGTCAGGATTCAGAAAACACTAACAATTAACAGCGTTAAAGTTAAAGTGTTTTCGGGCACCTATCAGTTACAGGATTCTGTTGGAAACACACGTGCATTGTTCAATAAAGGCGATTCGGTTGTCATACGTACTTTCAATAATGAATTAATACTCATTTCGCCCGCCGATACTTTCTTCTGTGGAAACACAGTCAGACTGAGAAGTGTAGGCTTTTTAAACATCTTTCAGCTGTATGCTGAAAATTCAACCAGATTGTACGACGACGATCTGCTTATTTCGTTGCAGGAAGATAAAACATTGTGGCTGATAAATGAAGTTGAGCTCGAACACTACGTTGCAGGCGTTGTGCAGGCCGAAGCCGGCATTGCCAAAAACGGAGAATTTTATAAAGTGCAGGCTGTTGCTGTGCGCACCTATACGCTTAAAAATATTGAAAAACATGCAGCCGACGGCTATCAGCTGTGCGATCAGACCTGTTGTCAGGTATATAAAGGTCGGTGCGCCAATACAGAAATAATGATATCGACTTCGAAAACTGCCGGACAGATATTGACCGATTCCGCCGGGAATCTCATTACAGCTGTGTTTCACTCCAATTCAGGTGGACAAACAGCCAATTCCGAAGATGTGTGGGGCAAGTCGCTTTCTTACCTCAGATCGGTTAATGACCCGTACAGCGTATCGCAAACAAGCTACAGCTGGACAAAGACCATGTCGAAAAGCGAATGGCTCGACTATCTGAAAAAGAATTTTAATTACCCTGTCAGCGATGCACGTGAAGTTGCCAAAGTGACCAATTTCACTCAATCTTCGCGGCAGGTGTACCTTACCGGCAATATTGGCCTCAGGAAAATCCGCGAAGACCTTGGACTGAGATCAACTTTTTTCAGTATTTCGGAGCAGGGCGATAAAGTTGTTTTTTCGGGCCGGGGCTTTGGTCATGGTGTCGGCCTGAGCCAGGAAGGCGCTATCAATATGGCCAGGCAAGGATTTTCATATACCGATATTCTGAAATATTATTATCTTGGTATCCGTATTTCGACCCTCGAAGAATTAGAAAAAACACCGTAAACAACACATGAACGCCTGGTCAAAAAATCCATTTGTCAGGATTCTTATTCCGTTTATCATCGGATTGCTGGTGTATCGCAGCCATTGGATTCCGGCATCAGCAGCAGGTTTGATATTAACTGTTGCAACTGCGTTCATGGTGTTTCTGGCAGCCTGGTTTTTTATTTTTGATCGTTGGCAAACCTATCGCAACCGACATTTTCAGGGAGCATTTTTAATCACCGTAGTGTTATTGCTGGGCTGGCTGCTGGCTTTCAATCACGATGACCGCACGCGCTCCGATTTCATCGGCAACATCAATCGAAATGAACCGGTCGAAATGATGCTGACCATCGACAATACCGTTGAACAAAAAAGCAATTCGCTCAAAACAACAGCAGTCGTTCATGCATACAAACAAGGTAATACCTGGATTAAATGTCATGGTAAAATACTTTTGTACATCAGCAACAACGATACAACAGTGCCTTTGCAATATGGCGACCGTATCATTGCCAGCTTTCGTTTAAACGATGTACAGGAGCCATTACTCAATTCCGATTTCGATTATAAAAGCTATCTCGCCGACAAAAATATTTTTTATCAGGCTTATATTGCCGATGAACACTACGCCATTCTGGAGCGGAATTGCGGCAACTGGTTTATTCAGCAATCACTTGTTATCCGCGACCGCATGGTGTCAATCCTGCAATCGCAACTGGGCGACACTGACGAATTCGGTGTGGTTTCGGCCATGCTGATTGGTTACCGCGCCGACATCAGTGCCGACATGATGAAAGCCTACAGCGAAGCCGGCGTCATTCATATCATGTCGGTTTCCGGATTACATGTGGGCGTTATCTACATCATGATTACCGCATTCATAGGGCTTTTCGGATGGTTCAGAAAAAACAAATGGATGAATATTCTGATTGTTTTATTGCTCATCTGGTTCTATGCGTTGCTCACCGGATTATCGGCATCGGTGTTGCGATCGGCTGTCATGATCAGCTTTGTAGCGATTGGACAAGCTATGCAGCGCTCCATCAGTCCGTACAACAGTCTGGCTTCAGCTGCATTTTTACTATTGGTTTTCAATCCGGGCAGTATTGGCGAAATCGGCTTCCAGCTTTCGTTTGTGGCCGTTCTGGGTATTTTATTGTTTCAACGTCCGATATACAACACCTGGCATATCCGCAACAAATGGCTCGATAAAATCTGGCAGCTGGCCTGCGTTTCGCTTGCAGCGCAAATTATCACACTTCCATTTATTCTGTATTATTTCGGACAGTTTCCGGTGTACTTCCTGATATCGAATATTATTGTTGTACCTCTGTCGAGTCTGGTGCTCTACGCAGGGATGGCAGCCGTTTTTGTTTCGTGGATTCCGTGGCTGAACGAAGCCACGGCGTTTGTTACCTTGTGGCTGACGAAAATTATGAACTGGGTAGTGGTCACCATCGAATCGTGGCCCAGCGCAGTCATCAGCAACATTTACCTGTCGGCATGGACCGCAGTAGCTGCTATGCTGATTATTTTCGGTGTGTATCTGCTGTATCAGAAAAAGAATTTCCGTTTTGTTTATGCCGTGCTGGCGTTGTGCATTGTGGCTACTTTATTTCAATGGAAAAATAATTTCAGCAATCGTCAGCAACAGGAAACATTTATTCTGAAAGACGGCCGCAATTACGTTGTGGCGATTCAGGATAAAAACACACTGTACACCTTTGAACCGGCCGACAGCAGCCAGACATCAGCTTACGTGCAGCAACGACTCGAAAAATTCGCTTCACGCAATCATTTACAAACCATTCATGTCCCGCTTCAATACAACGATAACGTGTTGTTCCGGCATCAGGGGTTTATTGGCTGGAATCAGTTCCGCACGCTGATATGGACTGATTACAAAATGCCACAAAACTCAGGAGCTCTTCCAAAACTTGATCTGATGCTGGCTCCGTCGCTGAGCAAATATTATTTCGAAAAGCATCAGGGACCTTTACCGGCAAAAAACATGCTGACAAAAGTGTATTCCAACAAGGCTGGATTGTTGAATCTGAATTCAAAAAAGGAGTGGCGCTTTTCTTTAAATTAGGGCAAGCTACATGGCTACCACTTTATGTAAACTTCAACCGGTGCTGAATTTGCATTTCTCTTATCCCGCAAGCCATAATGTTTCCAGCACGACCGGATTTTTTTCACATCATGCCCGGAATATTCCAGTGTGATATTTTTATTCCAGTGCCGGTTTACCTTTCCGACCTTCACCCGGCGCAGCGGTGGCGGTACAACCGATGGACAGATGGTCTGCCATTTGAAAACATACATCAATGAACCATTGGAATCGGTCTTCAGTGTGTCGTTGTTAATAATAAAATCAGCATGCGGAACGGGTAATTCCGTTTCGCGGTCGAACATAATGAATTTAAATGTGTAGCTGCCGCTTCTGCCTTTTGTAGCATGGGCTGAATGACCAAAAAGGATTATGAGTATGACAAGCAGAAACCGAAATTTCATCGAAATACTTTTTTAAAGACTTATTATTTC
>CAYSCE010000192.1:0-6299 GCA_964429475.1 uncultured Bacteroidaceae bacterium
AATGAGTACCATCTGGCTGTGTTTTGTTTGAAAGAAAACCAACAACCTTATCGTCAACTGCATATTGAATTCAGAGTGTATAACGATGGTGTTGCATTCCGCTATGTCTTTCCTGATGCTCAATCCGATAGCCTGCTGATCATAAGCGAAAATTCCGAATTCCGTTTTGCACGCAACGACAGTGTCTGGTGGATTCCGTCCGATGAATTTGCCTATGAATCGCTGCACCGTCACACAACGCTGAGCAGCGTTCACGATGCCAATACACCTTTTACTGTTGTGACTCCTGAATATTGCATCAGCATTCACGAAGCGGCGTTGATCGATTATTCAGAAATGGTGCTGGTGCGTGATTCAACCAATTCGCTTTGCTTTCGTTCGAAGCTCTGGCCATGGCCCGACGGCGTTTGTGTGCGGGCAAAAGCGCCGTTCCATTCGCCCTGGCGCAGCATCATGATTACGCGTACGCCGGGTGAACTCATTCTGTCGCATCTGATACAAAATCTGAATGAACCTTGTGCAATAAGCGATATATCGTGGATAAAACCTGTACAATTTGTTGGTATCTGGTGGGGCATGCATACCGGATTATATACCTGGCATGCCGGGCCGAAACACGGAGCTACCACCAGGCGGACAAAACAATACATCGATTTTGCTGCATCCAATAACATCGGCGGCGTGCTGGCCGAAGGCTGGAATCGTGGCTGGGAAACCTGGGCCAACGATATGGTGCCCCGTCAGGATTTCTGTAAAGCCTATCCCGATTTCAATCTGAAAAAAGTGGTGGCCTATGCACAAAAAAATCAGGTTGAGTTTATTTCGCATCACGAAACCGGCGGCAATATTCCGGAATATGAGCGGCAGCTTGATTCGGCCATGAAGTTGTGTTATGATAACGGTATTCACTATTTAAAAACCGGCTATGCCGGACCAATTCTGCCTCAGGGCATGCACCATCACGGACAATATATGGTGCGCCATTTTCAGCATGTGGTTGAAACTGCAGCAAAGTATCACATCAATCTCGATGTGCATGAAAGCATCAAACCAACGGGTCTCGACCGCACCTGGCCCAATCTGATGACACAGGAAGCGGTGCGCGGCAACGAGTGGAATGCAACGTATCGCGCCACCCCGCCCCGTCACAGCACCATTCTGCCGTTCACGCGATTGCTGGCTGGGCCGGCCGACAACACGCCCGGCATATTCCATATCAATTACAATCCTGCTGCAAACAAGCGCCTGTATTGCACACAAACACATCAGGCGGCCATGTATATTGTGAATTACAGTCCAATGGTGATGTTTGCCGATTTGCCTGATAATTACGAGCAAGATATGTTATTCAGTTTCCTCTCCGAAATTCCGCTCAGCTGGGACGAAACCACGGTGCCTGCGGCCGATCCGGGAAACTATGTTTGTGTGGCACGGCGCAGCGACAGCCTGTGGTATGTGGGTGCACTGGCCGACGAAAACTGCTATCTGCTGAAAATCCCCATGACATTTCTTGCTTATTCAATTGAATATAAAGCCGATTTGTTTTACGATTGCGCGGGCACCAATTGGGAGCTGAATCCGGAAGAACATGGTTACAGATTATGCCTGCTGAAAAAAAGCGATACATTGTTTATTCCTTTGTCGAAAGCCGGCGGTTTTGTAATGAAACTACAGCCACACCATTATTTATTTGGCGAGCCGTATTATCAACCCATTCAACATTTCAATGCGCAGGCCAACGAAATAATGAAATCATTCAAGGCTCAGAAAACCTATGGGAACAATCATGTAATGCACGCGGCTGTGGGAGCACAAGTAACGCAGCTGCAACCGTATTCCGGTAAATATCCGGCTTCGGGCAACAACGCTGTGTGCGATGGAATCACAGGTTCGTTCAATTTTTCCGACGGAAGCTGGCAGGGATATGAAGGAAACGGCATGGAGGCTATTGTTGAATTGCCATCGGAAACCAGCATCGGCACGGTGTCGGCCACATTTCTGTATTCGCCCAACGACTGGATTTTCATGCCGTCCTCGGTCGATGTTTATATTTCTTCAGACGGCGTTCAATACGCACTTGTACAACATCAGGATATTCCGGATCAACGCCCTGCCGATGAAAAAATCATGGACATACGATCTGTTATCGCCCGTTTTGAAACAACAAAAGTTCGTTTTATTAAAGTAGTTGCAGCCAGCACCGGCACTTGTCCCGAATGGTATTATGCGCGCGGACAAAAGTCGTGGATTTTTATTGATGAAATCGTGGTGACGGAGTGAATAAAATGCTTATTCTACAGCGGTGAGTAGTGAGCGGTGATCGGTGAGCCGGATTTCGGTTAACGGTTAACGGTCATTGGTAAACGGGTATTTGTAATCTTTGCAGTATCTTCCCGACATTTTAGCGTCAGCTGGTTCGGGTTGATGAAATAGCAATGCTGACCTGGAATCGTCGGGTAGTATGAGCTTGCAGCACCCAACAGCCTGTCCGCCTGCCGGCGGAATTCCGGGACCGCACTTCTTCGCAAATCAATAGTCGGGCACCGCTTGAAGCGGTATAAACTCCCGCCAAAATTTTGGGTGCGCTATCCGTTATGCGTTGTGCTCTGCGCATTGTGCTTTGTGCCGCCTGCCGCCTGCCCAAAAAGTATTATATTTGAAAATCAAAATCAACAATCATGAAATGGCAAGGCAGACAAGGAAGTTCCAATGTTGAAGACCGTCGCGGAATGGGCTCAAAAGGGCTTTTGGGCGGTGGAATCGTTACGATTGTAGTGGTGGTTGTCGGGTTGATTTTCGGTGTCGATTTGTCGCAATTTACAAATCTGTCATCCGATACCTCAACTCAACCAGCCGCTGAATATAAGGCTACGCCTGAAGAACAGGAGCTTGCGGAGTTTTCGAAAGTGGTTCTGAAAGAAACTGAAAACACCTGGGACAAGCTGTTCGATCAAAATGGAAAAACCTATCGATATCCGAAACTGGTGCTGTTTACCAGTCAGGTGCAGTCGGGATGCGGCGCTGCAAGCGCGAATTCAGGACCTTTCTATTGCCCTGCCGATGAAAAAGTGTATATCGATCTGAGCTTTTTTAATGAATTAAGGACACGCTTTGGTGCTTCGGGCGATTTTGCTATGGCGTATGTGATTGCACACGAAGTGGGACATCACGTACAAAAACTGCTTGGCATCGATGCCATGTACGAAGCAAAACGTGATCAGCTCAGCGAAAAGGAACTCAACAAACTTACCGTGCGGCTCGAATTGCAGGCCGATTATTATGCGGGCGTTTTTGCACATTATATGAAAGACTGGAATCTGCTCGAAGAAGGCGACCTCGAAGAAGCGCTGAACGCAGCCAGTGCCATTGGCGACGACCGCATTCAGAAACAGTCGCAGGGATATGTCACCCCCGATTCATTTACGCATGGCACATCGGCACAACGTGCGCGCTGGTTCAAAAAAGGCTTCGATTCGGGCAGTATCAGCGGCGGCGACACCTTTGCTGCAAGCACTTTATAAATTTGCTATTCGAAGTATATACTTCGAATAGCGATACGGAGAGAATAATTTTGCATAGCGGCGCTATGCAAAATTATTATGCACATATGCCATCAGTTCCGCCTCGGCGGGCATCATCAGCTGATCGGCCATGGCAGCCTTGTCCATGAGTTTTATAATCTTCGCATGTTTCTTCGGATCGTCGGGCATGCGCAGCACCAGCTTCCTGCTTTTTGCCAGCTGAATCGAAGGCGCAATTTTCAATGGATTATAGCCTAATTTTTTAGCCAGTGCTTTGGCAAATGCTTCCTCTTCGGTTGCAAAATGTCCGTCGGCAGCGAGCACTATCAGTACATTGTTGAAAGCGTAATCGCGCACATCGAGCAAATCATCGGCTTTGTCAACACCAAATGCAATCAGCTCGTCGGGCTCATCACCGGCCAAACGCTGCTTGTATTCTCCCAACGAATACACGCCATCCACCACCCAGTCAAAGTTCGGACTGTTGACTTCCGAAGTACAATACGGACATTTTGTATCAGTGGTATCGGATAAAGTGCCGCCGCAATTGGGGCATTGATGGGCATACAGCAATCCTTTCGGCGGCTGCGCAGCCGCATCGCGGCATAAAACAATCACCATCGACTGTGTCCGCACTACAGGATCCATAATAGCTTCAAGTTCATCAGGATTACTGCGTTTCATTTCAAGACGCTGATAACTTTTGCGGATAAAGAATCCGAGATAATTCATGGTGCCTTCGGCCCAGTGCGAGATTAATGAAACGTCGTTCAGATACAGCCGGTTATATAGCAATGGAGCCGATTGCTGAATTTCGGAAGTGAGTTTCTGATAACTGTCCTCACGCATAAAACGACGTGCCAGCGCCGGATTCCGCAATGCCAGTGCAATTTCGTGCTGCAAAAATGCATTGCTGGCTTTATCTTCGAGCTTCTGTACCGAAAATCCTTCATCGCTGTTAAACAGTTTCTGAATTTTCATTTGCAGATTCAACTGTTTATGTCCATACGACTGACTGTAGGTATAATCGTCGGCTTGAGTAATTTCACTCAGCACCCAATCGAAATCGCCGCTGTTTACAACCGCTTTGCAATACGGGCAAATGCCGGTCTCGCCTTGAATTTCGGGAATCGCAGCGCCGCATTGCGGACAGTTCGGATTCTCATATATATCGTTTAATGCTGCGTTGCTTTTCTTTATAAATGTCCAGTATTCAACAAACGATTCATATCCGCCGGAACTCAGACGTGGGATTTTTTTCGACACAAACCGGTCGGTCATACTGGCATGAATGGCCACATCAATCACATCATACGCACCATCGCGCTTATAATCGCTGACGGTCATTGAATGAATCTGAATGCCCGAGAGTTCATTAAATTGCTGCAGTTTTGTCATCATAATAAACTGCACGTTAAAGCGCTGATAAATACCGTCGCTGATAAATTTACGGACACGTTTCATGTCCTGCGCAGCCCATGCATCCTGAATTCCATAAAATGCCCTGGTAACTTTATTCCGAAAGTCCTGCTCAGAAAACTGCGGATTATTTTGTTTGTATCGGACAAATGCCGCATTATCTCTCATGGTTTCAGGCGATGGCATTTTATTCATTACCGATGCCTGTTTGGCTTTTTTCCGGGTCAACAGCGCAATGACAATGATAATCCCGATAACAATCAGGTTATAAGGAAAAGGAATCATCATTAAAATATAAAAAATCAGTTCAGCAAGACCGCCATCACCGCTGCCGCCGCCGCCTCCATCGCCTCCCCCACCTCCGGCCCGTGCAAAAAGATCGGCTGAAAGACAGAGTAAAACCAATAAAAATGCAAATGAAATAATCCGCGAATACTTCGTCGACTTCATGAAATAGTTCTTTGCGGTAAATGTATAAATATTTTTTTTACGATCGCCGCATTTGACAAACGTTACACAATACATTACAGCTGTCAGCCATCAGCTGTCAGCTTTCAGTAGTCAGTTATCAGCTTTCAGTAGTCAGCAATCAGCTGTCAGCAAGCCGCTTCTCAACGGCGACTAGTGAGTGGCTGCAAGTGCCGACCGAAGCGTCGGTATGAGCAGTGAACTTTGCTGAATCACAACTATTTGTCTTTGCAAAACAACACTTACGGAGTATATAAACTTTATACTTTATAACTTACCACTCGCATAGCGTTGAGCCTCGTGCGTTGCGCGTTGAGCCCTGTGCGTTGAGCGTTGAGCCCTGCTAAATTACGTTGCTTAAAGCTTAAAGATTTAAAGCTTAAGGATCTGTGTTTTTACGGAGTTTTAAGCCTTAAGCTTTAAGCATTAAACTGTCGGCGTTATGCGTTGTGCATTGTGCGTTGCGCCCTGCTAAATTACGTTGCTTAAAGCTTAAAGATTTAAAGCTTAAGGATCTGTGTTTTTACGGAGTTTAAGCCTTAAGCGTTAAGCATTAAGCTGTCGGCGTTGCGCGTTGCGCGTTGAGCCCTGTGCGATGTGCGTTGCGCCTTATCCTTTCTTCAGCAACGGAGCGCCCATGCCGAGAATCTTTTTACCGGCAACGTCGTTCAGAATAATTCCGGCCATCATATACCAGGCACTCAGCGCACAGGCAATGAGTTCGTATCCAGCCACTTTGTTCATTTCCGGCATTCCGAAATGTCCGAGATCAAGCAGAATGAATCCAACAAGAAGCAGTAAAAAAGTAATAAACATGGCGCGATGAACATACATAGCCGCAATGGTCATTATAAAAGTATAACCTGTCCAGGCAATCAGATAATATCCCAC
>CAYSCE010000193.1:0-6298 GCA_964429475.1 uncultured Bacteroidaceae bacterium
GACCTTTACGAGAGTTGCGGTAGCGGGGTAAACTCCGTCGATCACGATAGCTATCGTGAGTCGGCAGCGAAAATCAACAAAAGAAATGTCAGAAGTATAGCAGGAGATCCCGGCACAGTCTACAATGCTATAACGCAGTAGCGACCGGGAACTTCATCAGGGTTCTTTTGTTGATTTTCAAAATTATCAGGTTGCATTAATAATTATTCAGAATAAATTTCAGCGGATAGATGATTGCTGAATGAAATTCCAAAACAAATCCTATATTACAGGTCGGGTTTATCAATTTTTATTACTTTTGCGTATAAACCATAGCCATGAAACTATCCAGAAAGTGCGAATATGCTTGCTTAGCGATGATTGAGTTGTCGGGGCATAAACCCGATGAATACATCAAGATTGAGTCTATATCAAGCACCTGGAACATTCCCAGGAAGTTTCTGGAACAAATTCTCATCACGCTGAAAAATGCGGGCTACCTGCACAGCCGCAAGGGTGCTGATGGCGGATACAAACTGGCCAAAGAATCATCGAAAATATCGCTGGCCGAAATCATTCGACTCATTGACGGAGCGCTGGCTCCGGTCGAAAGTGTATCAACCTATTTTTATGGTTCATCTCCCACCGAAAAACATCCGGGATTCATCAACATCATGAAAGATATCCGCGACTATGTATCCAATAAGCTGGAGAAGACTACATTTGCCGATTTGGTCAGAAAGTAGTTTTTAAAGTTCGTAAAGTTCATAAAGTTAAAAGGCGTTGTGGTATAGTTCATCAGAAACTTTACAAACTTTCAACTTTATAAACTTTCAACTGCCTCGGCCTGGTGAGCGTCATTCCAACACTTCGTGCGATAAAAAACGACAGGAAAGCAATCCACAGATTCATACCCGGAAGAATATTTTCCAGTAAAAAATACAATGGAAAAAAAACGCCGAGAACCGCAACCAGCATAACATTGCGCATAGCGGCAGTATGCGTCATTCCGGCAAAAACACCATCCCAGACAAAAGCCACGAACGACACCAACGGAATCAGCACCACCCAGAAACGCTGTTCCAAAGCCAGCTTGAGCAATGTCTCATTATCAGTCAGCAATCCAAAAATCCATTGACCACCGATTAAATACAACAAACTAAAAACAAGACTTGTCCCGAAAGCCCATACAAACAACGTTTTCACGGTTAGTCTCAACAATCTGATTTTTCCTGCACCGAGAAATTTTCCGCTCAGACTTTCGCCGGCGTATGAAAAACCATCAATGAAAAATGAAAAGAACATAAAGAATTGCATCAACAGCGTATTCAGCGCCAGCACATCGTTTCCGTATAGTTTGGATGCATAGGTAAACCACGAAAATACGGTTAGCAAACTGAATGATCTCAGAAAAATATTGGCATTAACGGTCAGAACTCTGGTCAGCTTCGAAAATATGAACACCGCATCTGATCTGAATTTTGCAATAAGTTTCCGGTGACGCAACAACACCAAACCAACACCAAACAACAATGCACTCCAGCCTGCAATGGTGGTTCCAAGCGCTACTCCATCGGCCTTCATGCCAAGGTAGATAACGAAATACAGATTGAGTGCGACATTCACCACGTTCTCAAAAATAATCATCAGCATGGCAGCGGCTGAATCCTGCACACCAAGAAGCCATCCGAGAATGACAAAATTTATAAGCGAAGCCGGCACCACCCAGATCCGGATCTGATAATACTCGCTCATGATTGTTGCCAGCGACTCATCGGGGTGCAGCATTTTAAAACCAAGATATTCAACCGGGTTTCGCAGTGCAACAATCAACACACCAACGATGGCAGCAATCAGCATACTGCGATACAGCGACGAAGAAATTTCACTCCGGTCGTTGGCTCCAAAATTCTGAGCAGTGATGCCGGTTGTAGACATGCGTAAAAAACTGAAACTCCACAAAATAAAATTAAAAATCACACCGGCCAACGACACCGCCGCAAGATACGAAGTTGAATCAAGATGCGCCAGTACAGCCAGATTCACCGTCCCGAGCAATGGAATACTCAGGTTGGCAAGGATATTCGGAACTGCCAGTCGCAATAATTCTTTACGCATATCAACCTCTCAGAAAAGTGAAATTATTTTTACCGGACAATGAACGTTCGAAATAATAACCACCCGAATCAAATGCCATCAGGCTTTCAGCGTCGGTTATCTGATGCTGAATAATAAAACGGGCCATCATACCACGTGCTTTTTTCATCTCCACCACATTGATAAAAGGCTTACCTGCCTTCATTTGTTTAAAGGCAATATGAATAACATTTGTTGCAGATGAAACATGCGGAATCACCATTTTGGTATATTCATCCGAAGTGAGATTAATCAGCAAATGACTCTTCATTTTATTCAGATCCGCTTCAATATTTTCAGCAGGTTTGGTATTCCAGAAAGCATACAGATTCTTGAAATCCTGCACCGGAAGCGGCGTTTGCGCTTCGAGGCGATATGGCATAATGGCATCATACGGACGCAGCACACCATACAAACCGCTCAGAATGCGCAGATGCGATTGTGCAAACTTCATTTCGCCATCAGAAAAATCGTGTGCATTCAGCCCTTTAAAAGCCGGACCATCATACATCAAAGCTGCAGCGCGGGTTGCTTCCGGATTGTTTGATAAAGTCCAGTGCTGCATGGTATCGTATGCCTGCCGGCCCAGATTTCCGCTCACTTTCAACATCAAAGAAAAATCAGCGTAGGAAAGTTTTTTCAGTTCCTGGTCAATCCATGATGCTTCTTCGGCAAACACGGGTTTGCTACGCAAAGCAGCATCAGATGGCGAAATCCGCATTGTTTTGGCCGGAGACAGAATGATAATCATTTTTTTCTTTAATTTGCGAAAGTAAAACTTTGTTTCAAAACCTGCATCATGAAAAAGATATTTATCATTTCGTTTCTCACACTGATAGTGTTCCAGCTGAAAGCCCAGTCGACGTTCAACGGCATCTGGCAGGGCACGCTGGGTGAAAAGAAAAATTCATTGTTGGTCATTTTCCGCATCAGCGAAGAAGAGGGTAAGCTGAAATGCACCATGGATATTCCACAGCAAATGATTCTGGATTATAAAAGCACCAAAGTCCGCGCTGACAAAGACAGCCTCATTATTGACATCACTACTTACAAAGCCAGTTTCAAAGCCATTCTTGATAAGGACAGCCTACGCGGAAAATGGTATCAGTCGGGCAATGAAACACCGCTTGTACTTGGCTTAACACCTGCTGAAAAAGCGTTCACGATGAATCGTCCGCAAACACCGCAGCCGCCCTATCCCTATATTTCGAAGGATGTGAAATTCCTGAATAAAAAAGCAAAAATCAATCTGGCAGGCACACTCACCATTCCCGATACCACCAAATTGTGGCCTGTTGTAGTTTTGGTGACGGGTAGCGGCGCGCAGGACCGCAACGAAGCGTTGATCAGACATGAGCCCTTTCACGTGATTGCTGACTATTTTACCCGACACGGCATTGCGGTATTGCGCTTCGACGATCGTGGTGTTGCTAAAAGCGAAGGAGTTTTTTCGACAGCAACAACACAGGATTTCAGCAACGATGCCAGCGCAGCCGTTGAATATCTGAAAACACTTCCGTATATCAACAAAAAAGAAATCGGAATTGTTGGTCACAGCGAAGGCGGCGTAATAGCACTGATGCAGGCTGCACAAAATAAATCACTGCGTTTTGTCATTTCAATGGCCGGTGTTTCAATTCCATGTGCACAGCTGCTGGTCTTGCAGAATGATGTATTGCTCGAAGGGTATGGAGCTCCCGAAGACGTCAGGGAATTCTTTACCAATTTCAACACGGCGCTGTACACGCTGATTCAGATTGAAGATGATCCGGTAATATTGCGCGAAAAAGCCCTGGCACTTTTCAACGAGTCGTTATCAGTTCTCAGCGACGAACAAAAAAAGGCTTATGCGCTCAACGAATCATATATCAATGCACAGCTGATGCAGCTGAACACACCATGGTTCCGTTACTTCCTGTCGATCATTCCAACCAATTACATCAAAAAAATCAAGATCAACACACTCGCCATCAATGGTTCGAAAGACAAGCAGGTTCCTGCCGAAGAAAACATGGAAGCCTTTAAAAATTACTTTGTCCAGCGACCCGGCGTTTTTATGGACACACATGTCTTTCCCGGTCTGAATCACCTGTTTCAGCCCTGCACCACCGGAATGCCATCGGAATATGCCATGATTGAAACCACCATCGATCCGCAGGTGCTGGAATACATGACAAACTGGATTAAAAAAGTACTGGAAAATCAGTAGTCGGAACTGATATATTTGTCAAAAGGTATTTGAAAAGATACTGCTATTCTGAACCTGTCTGACTGTCTGTTGCAGTTAAACCAGGCAGGCAGGCACGGATCAGCCTGCGGCTGACACTGATTATTCACTTCTTATATTATTCTCAAAGGAGTTCCCTTCGGCAGGCTCAGGACGGCGCATGAGCTCGCCACTTCGTGTCTCGGTTTAACGGATCTGCACGAACCCGCCCTGTCTGCAACAGGCAGGCTGCTGCGGGCAGGTAAAACAATTTCGTGATGACATGTAATGCAAAAGCCATAATTCATTTCAGCATAATGAATTTGCAAGCTCGCTTGCGTAATTCAATTTGCTGAAATGAATCAACACAACTCATTGTGTTGCTGTCAGCGGCTTTTGCAACCACTATTTCCGTGTGAATCCGTTTAATCCGTATAATCCGTGTTCAAAAAAAACATTGGAAACCGGCCAGAAATAGCGCAGCAGCACAAACTTTTTTATTTACAATATTTTTTATTTCATCGGACGATTTTATTGTTCCGTCAATTAAACTATTTCACCTTACACGAATCCAATACAAAATTTTTTTACATGAAAACCATCGTTTTTTCATTATTTTTTGTGCTCATATCAATTACTTCGGGCCTGACCGCACAAGTAGCACCAGCAACAACCACTCTTGCACCCGGTACAAAAATCAGCTGGAATCTGAGTCTGGGTTATCCGTTCAATATTACTATCAATTCGTTGAAGCCCGATTTTGCTTTTTCATGGGACATGGGCGAAGGCACAACCGGCAAAGTGAACATTACCGGCAAAGCTTTGAAAAAAGCCACCAAAATGATTGACTATTTTGAAAAAGGCACCGATATTACGATGGAGGATCAAACTACTGTCATGTTTTCGAAAGTGCTTTACAAAAAAATGAAAGCAGGTGGTTCAGCAGAAATAGCACTGGATGGCGTTGTACAGACTATCAAATTCATGAAAAAAGAAAAAATGGCCGTGAATGTAAACGGCACCGGTCAATCGCTGGATGTGCTATACGCCGAAACCGATAAAAACTGCAAATTCTGGATCTGGGATAATGCCGCAACACCATTGATTCTGAAAATGGAGCTGGGCTGGACACTGACTATTCAGTCTATTACCACCAATTAATATCTTTCACTATTTGTGCAGCATATAAATGTTGCTCTTATCGGTGGCTTTAAATCGCATTTTCCGCAGATACAGCGCATGCCTGATATGGAATGATTGTGCGTAAATAGTATCGGTGTTCAGCAACGAAAAAATATTTTCGCGCTCAAACAACAGCTTGCCTGGTTTCATATTGCGATGCGTATTGGCAACGTAATCAATCACCACATTGCAGCTTCCATCGCTGTTTTTGCGAAATCCGGCCACACTGATGACGGCAGTTCCTTTTACAATTAAAAAGACAATATCGTCTTTTTCGAAGCGCTGAAAATCCGGAAAAAACTTACGGATATCGTTGGCATAATACACCAGAAAACGCTCCAGCATTGGCGCATTCAGATTGGCCGGCAATACGGCATAATTCCCCTGCAGTTTATATGCCTGCCAGATGAAATAGGCATTTACCAACAGATTAAAACCATTCAGCAAAATGATCGGATAGGCACCAATCAGCACACCATACACAATAAAAACCATGTTGCCCGATAAAATCATCCATCGCATTTTCAGAATCGATGTCATGAGCATCGATACAGCAATGATGAGCGATCCGGTGTATCCGATCAGCTCCGCGATGGTTAGTCCTGCAATTAAATAATCTGTTATTGAAGCATTCACCTGGCAAAGATACAATATTTGATTTTTGAAACGAAAATGCTACCGCTGAAAAAAAGCACCAGTATTGACATACGGCCATGTTGCCGACCATGAAACAGGAACAAGCTTCCTACTTGTACAAAATATTACAAATAATATCATTATTTAATTATTTCTTAT
>CAYSCE010000194.1:0-6288 GCA_964429475.1 uncultured Bacteroidaceae bacterium
TGGCCTGGCGCGAAATGGCCCGTCAGGTGGCACACGAAATCAAGAATCCGCTCACTCCTATGAAGCTCAGTACGCAATATCTCGAGAAAGCATGGAATGATAAAACCGGTGATTTTGATGAACGAATCAAGCGCTATACGCAGGTAATGATTGAGCAGATCGACAGTCTGAGCGACATTGCAACAGCGTTTTCGCATTTCGGCAAAATGCCTGAATCGAATATGGTGAAAATCTGTATGAACGATGTGTTGTCTGGTGTCATCACTTTATACCGCAGCGAAGAATACGATATCACCTTGCAACAGCCCGACAATGCCTTGTATGTGAATGCCGATGAAAGTCAGATGCTGCGCGTGTTCAACAATCTGCTGAAGAATGCACAACAGGCTTTTGATCCTGACCGCCGCGGAATGATTCACGTTTTTCTGACCAGTGCCGAAGGCGTTGTAAAAGTAGTGATCCAGGACAACGGCGTTGGAATTCCGGAAGAAAAAACGGTGAAAATATTTCAGCCCAATTTCACCACCAAGTCTTCGGGAACCGGTCTGGGGCTGGCTATGGTGAAGAATATTGTTACCAGTTTTGGTGGTCGCATCTGGTTCGAATCGGTCGAAAACGAAGGCACAACCTTTACGGTTGAATTGCCGCAGGCTGAGTGATTATGCGGTGTTTTGTTGATTGAAATGCTTAGTTGTGAATAGTACAGTGAGATCAAAAATTGTTTTTTATATCAGAAATTTTCTGTTGTGCAGCATGGTGTTTTTTGTTGCCTGCAGCCCTGGTATTTGTTTGAAAAAGGATATTAATACTACGCAAAACGGTCTCAGGGAAGGCGTTTGGATTGAGGTATCTGATTCAACAAAAATGTTGGAGGTTTCTGTTTACCGCAAAGGCGTTTTGAATGGTCCTTATATCAGATACCACGCAAACGGAGTCGTTGCTGTTCATGGAAAATACCGCAACGGGAAAAAGGCCGGAAAGTGGATGTATTGCTACAATAACCACGCATGCGTTTCTGTTATGTGGTACAAAAACGATAGTGTCCGTAAACAGGTTTTATATCCACCACCAATGGATTTTTGATTGAACAGCAAACAAGACATCTGAAAAACCGTAAATTCGCTTTTGCAAGCCCTCATTGAATAATCTCTTGACTTTAATCCGAACAAAGTGAAAATTCCCGAAAAAGACACCATTATTTCTTTTGCAATTCTTCTATTTGGGTTGTATGCTGTTTTTTATATCGGAAGGGGTCTCGTACTTGACCTTGATTGCATGTTGTTTGGTGATCAGGTGCCTGGCAAAATTGAATATAAACAAGGCAGTAAAACGGAAAAAGTATTGGTTTTTCATCATAAAGGGAAAGAGTATGTGAAGCCAATGAAACCCGAAAAGAGAATAAGAGATACAGAGGTGCAAATATCAGAGCATTTCAACATCTACAGATATCTGGGTGTGAAAAGAATGACCCTTGTAATTGTGCTTGAAAGTCTTGCTCTGATTGCGTTTTCAACATTTAATCTAAAATTGTTGCTGCTTCATTTTAAAGGCAAAAATCTGAATAATTTCTTTGAAAAGCCTGTTAAAAATTAACTGTTTCATCTCATGAAAATTCTTTTCTCTTCAATCATATTGTTGTTTCTGCTTGCAGGCACTTATGCGCAAAGCCTCACCGATACCTGTCATTGCAGGGAAGTGATTCATTCATTTCGATTTTTCGAGAAGTCGTTTTATGAAAAGGGAATTGTAACGTTTTATCCTGAAGAGGCGGTCACATTTTATGCCGATAGTGTTTCTCATCCACCCATAAACAAGCATATTCAAATAATGTTGGATTATACGACAATTGAACTGAATGAACCGGATCAATATTTACTTTATAAAATATCTGAAAACAACATTTTGCAATGGGACGAATGGTTGAAGAACCACTGTAAAAGACAATATAATAAATATCGCAAACGGCATAAATACATAAACGATTAACTCAATGCGTAAACCCACTCTAATAGAAGTATCCAAAGGCGATTCAACTGAATTTATCATCAGAATTCCTGTAGGCCCGTTGGGAGTCAGAATTCCACTGGCGGTCTTTGCATCACTGGGGTTTGTTATTCCGGTTCTGGTGCTTGTGTATGGTATTCATCAAAATAAAGAAGTTGGTTTTGGTTTTGTGCTGGCATCGATGATGGGTTTTGGTACCGGAATTTACCTCTTCAGGTTTATTTTATGGAACACCTATGGCGCTGAGCACATCATTGTTTCTGATTCAAAAATTCAATATTTCTGCAATTATCGTTTTTTCAAAGATAACAGTCAGACGTTTGATCTGAAGCGCGTCTCGGTGATTGCAGAAGAATCGGTTTTGCATTTTATAACCGAAAAGGAAAGTTTTTCAACCTCTGTTCAGCTGCCTGGTGAAATGGCTGAAATGCTTTGCGAAAAAATAAAAGCGTTAACGGGAAAACATCTATAGTCTGAAATTATGATTAGGTCAAATAAATCTGTAAAGCTCTTTTCTCTCATGTGTTTTTACTTCGTTGCAGGTCTGATGATAACATCGCTGCTGATTTCATGCGGTTCCGACGACTCAGTCAGTTCGCGCACCAGTAAAGTCTTTGATGTGGCTCAACCCTTCAAAAAGAATGTGTTGAATAATATCAGTCTGATTGATACCTGCGTGATGGAGTTTGATTATGGTGGATTAAAGCATCCGGAATGTCGCATAGGGGATCTGAAAATCCGCATGGTAAGCGACTCGCAGCTGATGGTCAATCAACGCATTTTTGCGCTTGATTCAATCAATCGTCAGCGTGATGAAGAAGAGTTTGTCAGCAATACTGCGATTTTATACAACGTGAAAACGTTTTCATATCAAGGTGGAAAATATTTGTATGTGGATGTATTAAATCCATATGCAACAGGCAGGGGTTTCAATTTTCCATCCTTGTTTATTTTCAAAATACAGCAAAAATCGGTACGGATACAGACCTGTTATCATGGCTATCACACAAACTTTTACAATTTACTTTTTATTGGAGGCGAAATGTTTGTGTCGCGTATCCAATATCAAAGCACCGATAATGACAAGGGAGTTGAATATTATCAACTTGAAATCGGACAGATTGATTCAACTTCATTAACGCCCCAATGGCGCGCACTGCCTGGCTTCCGGATTGTCAGAGGTGAGGATTTTGAAATTGAAAAGGGCGAGGGAATATACTCGTGGCTGAATTCTGTTTTTGCGAAGTATATTACGCCTGGATTTTTATTTGATAAATAATCCAGAAAGTTAATACTTCAGATTCCAGCTGACCTTGGTCAGGAAATTCTGTTTCACCACCACCGGGCGGGGCAGCGTAAATACTTTTTCGGGTTGACGGCGCTCATCAAAATTGCCGGGAGTCCACTTTCCATCATTGTTTTCATCAATCACAATTTTCAGATCGTATTCGCCCGGAAGAATGTTTTTTATTTCAATGGTGCTGGTTTTCGAATCTTCGAACTGCAGCACCTGTTGCTCTTTTCCGCTTGCATACACCATCAGCGCTTTGCCGGGGATATCGGAAAGACTGATTTCGATATTGCCCAGTTCGCTCTCGCCCAGTATTCTGAAAGGTAATGAAATGCTGTCGTTGGTATAGCCGAATAAATCGGTCACAGCACCTTTTTTCAAAGTCAGCACGGCGTTTTCGCCTGGTTTCAGATCGCTTTTCAGTTGCCATCTTTCACCTTTGCCATCTGCCATTTTTTCGAAAATAACAGGCAGTGTATCTTTATTGCGGATCAGAAAAATCCTGTCGTACTGCCAGCTTGCAACAGGTGTCGGACTCGACAGAATCATAGTACGATCGAATGCAATTTTGTCTTTCGTCAGCGATGAAATGCGCACTGTTGTGTCGGTCGAATAATCTTTCATTCGACCTTTTACTTTAAGCGATTGCTGAATGGTGTCGCTGAAAACGCCATCGCGGATAATGTATGAAAGCGAGTCTGCATCGCCTTTTACCCAGAATACCAGTGTGTCTTTTTTGTCTTTCCAGTAGTGATATTCCACATCGGCTTTGGAAGAAATAAAAGTGATTTCAGGATTGTCCAGCGGCGATCTGAAGGACGATCGTATGGTATGATAATGAATGATTTCGGACTTCAGATGCTTCTGATTTTTACTGGCTTCGGTGAACAGAAATAAGTTTACGGAATCCTTTTTCGGGGCCGATGGCGAGAGGATGAACGGATTATTTTTAAAGGCAATTTTTTCGTCCGGCAGGTCGAAGCGGTAATTGGAATTATTGTCTTCGAGCGCGCACATATAATATTCGCCGGGTGCAATGTTGCGGAAGCTAAAAGCGCCCTGTGCATTCACATGAGCCACATACACCGGTAGGGTGTCTTTAAAGTCATTCAGGTTTTTATACAATAAAACCCAGGCTTTATCGCTGCTTCTGTTGGAAAATGCATCGCCTGCAAAGCCGCTCATCGAGCAGCTGTCGAGTGTTGCGCCGGTTGAAAAAACATATTCAAGTCCCGCAGCAGCTGTTCCTTCGGTAATATCCTGAATGGCATTGCCAAAATAAATATGATACGTGGTATTGGGCAGCAGGCTGTCTTTAAGAACGATTTTTACTTTTTTCCCCTGCACCGAAAGTTCCGGTTTTTCCTTCGGAAACGGATTCATCAGCACCTGTGAATTCGGGTTGTTGAGTTTGACAAATTCGTCAAATTCGAGCGTTATGCGGTCGCCGGTGAATTGCACGGTAGAATCGGCCGGCAATGCCGATTCCAGCATAGGCGGATTTCTTTCCAAAGGACCACCGTCTGGTTTTTCAATGGTTGCACACGCTGATATCAGCACCGAAATGATTGAAGCACAAAAAATCCAAAGAAATTTTTTCTGCTTAACCGGTATATTAAAAATTTGAGCGGAATCTTTCAACTTTATGAACTTTAAAACTTTCTACTTCTTCTTGCCGAGCAACTCAAACATTTTCTGCTTATACGCTTCCACACCCGGTTGATCGAACGGATTTACGCCCAGAGTATAAGCACTCAGCGCACAGGCAAACTCGAAAAAGTACATCAGTTCGCCCAGATTAAATTCGTTCAGGTTGTCCATTTCGAGCGCCATCACCGGTACACCGCCTTCGGCATGGGCCAGACGGGTGGCTTCTTCGGCTTTGCGGTTTACATAGCTCAGCTTTTTCCCTTCCAGATAGAGCAACTCGTCGCTGTCGCTGTTGAGTACCGGAATCTGTACATCTTCGGGCAATTGCTGAACCGAAAGGAAGGTCTCGAAAAAGATCCGCAATCCGTCCTGCACAAATTGTCCGAGAGAATGCAGATCGGTTGAGAACACCAGCGATGCCGGGAAAATGCCTTTATGATGTTTGCCTTCGCTTTCGCCGAAGAGTTGTTTCCACCATTCGCTCAATGTTGCCAGCCGCGGGCAGAATGTGGCCATCAGCTCGGTACGTTTTCCCTGACGGTACATGATCTGACGAACTGCAGCATATTGCATGGCCGGATTCGTTATCAGCGTGTTGTTCTGCGTCAGTTCCGCCTCACAGGTAGCTGCACCCTGCAACAGCTGCCGGATATTGAAGCCGCACAGAGCCAGGGGCAGCAGACCGACAGGAGTAAACACCGAAAAGCGACCGCCGATATCATCGGGAATCACATAGGTTTCGTATCCCTGAGAAATGGCGAGCGAGCGCAGGGCGCCTTTCTTTTCATCGGTTACAGCCACAATACGGTCGGTAGCGTCTGCGCCGTATTTTTCTTCCATCAGGGTCCGGATGAGACGAAATGCAATGGCTGGTTCGGTGGTGGTCCCGGATTTTGAAATAACCACCACAACCGGATTCCGGTCGCGCAGATACTGCAGCAGCCTGAAATGATAATCGGCATCCATCTGGTGGCCGGCAAATATCATCTGAGGCTTATCCGATGGGCCAAAGGGCGGAGTGAGGGCATCGTATACGGCCCGGGCGCCCAGATATGAACCACCAATGCCAATGACAACCACTGTGTCGGGCTTATATTCAGCCATTCGGGTACAGGTTTGTTCCATCTGCCGCAGAATATTGCCTGAACCGAGCAAAGCCGAAGGCCAGTTGACCCACCCCGTGAAAGTGGCTCCGGCACCGGTTTTATTAAGCAAGGTGTTCCATGAATGAACCAACAAAGGCTCAATATCTGAAAAGTCTTTCTCAGATATAAAATTCTTCACTAAATTTACATCCGCTATTGTTTTCATACATTTGTACTTCTATGGCCAAAGATACAAAC
>CAYSCE010000195.1:0-6246 GCA_964429475.1 uncultured Bacteroidaceae bacterium
GGCTGCAGACAGGTTCAGTGTTCAGTGCCTGCCTGGCTGGCAGACAGGTTCGAAATGGTTAACGGTTATTGGTTGAGAGTTACAGTGATATATGAGCAATAACAACGTTGCCTTTTAACTTTATTAACTTTACAAACTTTATGAACTGAGGGTGTCATTCCCATTCCCAGTCCTTCTTATCGTAGACTGATTTGCCGGATTTGAGGGCCAGTTGTTTGATGAAATCATCCCATACATTGCGGCCGACTTCGCGGTTGATGGGCAGTACAGCCACCACGCCATTGTCGAAATGAATAAAATAATGCGTTCCGATGTCGTTGATTTCGGTAATGGCATTATAGCGCAGATTCATGTCGGCCTGCGGTGAAACCATGTGCAGATCATTTTCACGGTCTTCGATCAGTAAGGATTTATCGAGGTTTTCCTTATAGTGTTCCTGCGTATATTTTTTGTAATGCCGTATATACTGATGTTTGCTGACAAGCGGATACAAAAAATACCAGCCCACAGCTACCAGAAACACAATGATTGCACCGGCCCATGCAGGAATGGTCACGAGATAAATGGCGAGTGCCAGAAATAAAACCGGCCACACAGTGCGCAGCAACATGCGGTTTCGTTTTACCTGTGCAGAACGTGAGGCCTGATAGAGCTGAAACATCAGATAGTCTTCGGCGCGGAGTTGATACTGGATTTTCATGCGTATTGAATTAAAATTTTTTCGGTGTGTCCAAAAATTTCGAAATTGTCGTAAATACTGATGTCTGCATTGGTCAGACTATCTTTGAAAGAAATTGAATCCTTGTAATCAGGATTCCACAAAATGAGATTTGCCGGAATACCGGTTTTTATAAAGCCATAATTTTCAAAACCAAAAATGCGCGCAGCATTGGTCGATGTAAGCTGCACAAACTGCTGCATGGTGATTTTGTTTTGCAGCACACCGTGCGTAAAGAGCAGATTCATTCGGTAATGCAGACCGCCGGCGCCATTCGGAATTTTGGTAAAATCGAAACGGCCTTCCATTTTTTGCCGCAGTGTAAACGGACAATGATCTGTTGAAACACAGTCGATGGTGCCGTCTGCCAGGCCTTTCCAGAGTTCTTCACGGTCTTCGGCTCCGCGTATCGGCGGACTGATGATATATGCAAATACTTCAACGAAGAAGCGCTCGTACACTTCTTTATCGAGCAACAGGTATTGCGGACAGGTTTCGGCAAATACCGGAAGACCTTCTTTTTTCGCTTCACGTATCAGGCGCACCGATTCTGCGGTTGACATGTGTACAAAATAGGTTTTGCAACCGGTTTCGCGCACCAGATCAAGTACTTTTTTGACGGCGTTGTATTCGGTTTCAGGTGGTCGCGAATATGCATGGTATTTGGGTTCCAGCTTGCCTTCAATAACAAATTTACTTTGTAATTCCTGAATGCGGTCGCCTTCTTCGGCATGAACAGCAAGTACAGCGCCGTAGTATGCCAGACATTTCATCACTTCTTTCAGCTGAATGAAATCGAGACCAATGGTATTGCGGTAAGCCAGATATACTTTGAACGAAGTGATGCCGCGTTCTTCGATGCATTGTCTGATTTCTTCGGCTACAGCGTTGTTCCACCATGTGATGCCCATGTGGAATTTCAGCGGAATTACACAGGCAATCGATTCATCTTCGCGCTCATCCAGCGCTTCAATCAGGGATTGTCCGCGGGCGGGCGTAACAAAATCGATGATGGCACCTGTACCGCCCATCATGGCGGCAAATGAGCCAATATTGAAATCATCGCAGGATGGTCCGGCGGGCGTCGGCAGTTTCAGATGCACATGCGGATCAATGCCGGCCGGGATGAGGAATCGGCCCGTGCCTTCGATGATTTTAGGATCATGTACTTCCAGCGTACCGGGTTTTCCGATTTGTTCAATGTTCAGATCTTCATTCACATACACATCGGCATCGAAGACCCCGTCCGGGTTTACAACAGTGCAGTTTTTAATGAGGCCGGTATCCATTTTTTTTGAATTGAAAGATTAAAAGTACAAATATTCTTCAAAGCGATGATGCATTTTTTTTAATTCTGAAATAACTCATTCTGAAAAGTCTGCAATCATTTTTAAAATCATTTTTTCCATATCCGGTAAATCTTTCTGAACAGTGTCGAACACCATGATCAGATCGACTCCGAAATATTCATGTGCGAGAAAGTTGCGGAATGAGCGGGGTTTATACCAGGGATATTTGTATTGATCGGTTACCTCGGCCGGCAACGAAGCAATGGCTTCTCCGATAATCAGAAACTGATAACAAACGGCGCTGCTGACTGTAACATCAGAAGCAAATTCCTCGCTGGACAAATCCTTCAAGATAAGTTCGATTTTATGGATGGCGTCAGCGATGTGCTGTAAACGGCACCTGTATGATTCCTTACTTTTTTTCATACAGGACTTTCAGATTGTCATAGATGGATTCCTGTATTTCGGGTGACAGCGCGCGATCTGTAACGATATCGGTTTTCCGGTTCAGCGCTTTTTCGCTTTGATGAACAATCTCAGCCAGGTCGAACAGGGTAAATGAATATCGTTTATCGGTAACCACCAAAATATCGATATCACTGTTTGTGGTGGCTTCATTCCTGGCAAAACTTCCAAACAAAAAGGCTTTCAGAATTCTTCTGTCATTGCGCAGGATGGCTGCGATTTTTCGTTTAATCTGGCTGATGGTTGGAACGGGTACATAAGCATACACCGAAACCGGCTCTGCAGCTGTGTTTCCTGACTCAGTCAATTCATCACTCCATTTGCTTTGCATCCATTTTTTCAAAAGTGCATTCTCATCGAGTGAATAGTATCCGGCAAGTTTAATCACAAGACTCTTCGATGCTTTTCTGAGGCCTCGTTCCACCTTACTCAGGACAGCAGGATCCGAATCAATATCTGCTGCCACCCGACGTAACGTCTGGCCTTGCGATAATCGCTGCTGTCTGATATAATCATGAAACAATTCCACAAATAAGGATGTTGACAAAATTTGTCAAATATAGGAATTAATAATCTGAAAAGCAAATATTTTCACGAATTTATTTTTGGCAAAAAGCTGATATGCATTGTATTACAATCAGCTCAGCCGTGCGTAAAGCCAGGCATAGCCTAATGCGACCAGAACTGAAATAAAGTTGCCAATCAAAAAGAAGTTATTGTATTTTTCTTCGGCTTCAGCATCGGACACATCGTGTTTTTTGATTCTCATAGCCAGTTTCAACGCGCTGAAAACCATTAAGCCGTGAGGAAGTCCATTGATCAGCGTAATAAAGAGAAATTGTCGTTCAAATATTCCTTTAAAAAAATCCATCCACCGGATGTCCGTTTTTCCTGAAAGCCGGCTTGACCATTGGTTAAAGATGATTGCAAGCAGAAACTCCGCAGCAAGAATTGCAATGAACAGATATATTGCGTTTTCTAATGACATTGAGCGATAAAATTAATTAATTTTTCGATTGCAAAAAATTCTTTTATCATGAGTGACTTTTCTCTTTTCCATATAATAGACCTTGTTTTATTCATTTTTTCTGCGACAATTTTGTAATCCCCCCATTTTATCAATGATGCAATTAATTCAGCATCCCTTGATATATTCCATTGATCCGTAATTGTTTGATAAACAGAAAAGGCGTTAGCGAAAGCATCATTTATCTGCTGATTTTGTACATCCGTTGCAAAACGGGCATGCTGTGATTTTGAGTCTTCAAGTATTTGCCTGGCTTTCGAAAGACCAGTACCCAGCATTCCATAGGCGATTTTTTTATTAATATCAGTGCTGATTTCGCCGTAATACAGCACATAACGTATTTTGAAGTTCAGTGCACTTGATATGCGCATTCTCTCCATCTGCAGGATTAAATTCATTCCAGAACTGAGATCTGATGCTATTCCCTGAAACTCATCCCCTAGGGTAATGGTTAAAGGTGAAATCAAACTGGTCTTGTGTTGCTGGTTAATGGATTTGCAAAGCCTGGCAAACTCCCGTTGCAGGTCAGTCTGTTCATATTCTTCACTGCCCACTATGTCGCCCATGAAGACGAACTGCTTTTTACTCATACAATTTTTTGTTTCAGTATACGTGAAATAAAGGCAATGGTTTCATAAAAAGTGAAATAATATTCAGAATTTCACAAAAAGTGAAATAAATAAATTTGTGTCACAAATATTGAAATACAATTAATCAACGTTTTTATTCCGACATCCGGTTCCACAGCAGCTGAGCAGCTTTGCGCGATTCTTTCAGAATGGAAGATTCATCCACGTTCAGAATTTCACCATCACTGTAAATGAGCTTTCCGTCAGCAATGGTATGCTTCACATGACGTCCTTCGAGTCCGAAGTAGAAGTGGCCGAGGAAATTATTTTGCGTCACCGGAGTGGGTGAGTCATAGTCAAGAATGACGAGATTGTTGCTGCCATGCGCAATGTTGCTTTCGTGCAGGTAACGGGCACCGTTGCGCAGCCGTGTGTAAATGTCGCCCCAACCTACGTTGTCAAAATTCTGTCCGGCGAAAAGCGCTGTCTGCGCACTTTTGATCATATCGCTGTGCATACCGTCGGTACCCAGCATAATGCGGTCGCCCAGTTCCGAAGATGTGAAAAAACCTACGCGATTGTTCAGATTGCTGTCGAAATTCACAGCCATCCAGGTGCCGCTATCGCGCACGAGTGTTCGTTCCTTCACATCCATATGTAAACCATGTCCGAAAATATTATTTTTCAACGACAATGCTCCGGCGCGCTCCAGACGCTGCACAACGCTGCATCCGTATTTTTCTCTTGTCAGTTTTTCATCGACCGGATCTTCAGCAACATGAATATGAATGCCGGTTTTGTGTTTATCAGCAATGGCAATGGATTTCTTCAAGGTATCTTCTTCTACCGTGAAAGACGCATGCAGACCCACAAGCCCGCGACGGTTGTTCAGATATTCATCACTTTCATCCAGGCTTTCCTGTGCTTTTGCAACACCGTAACGATCGGTAATTTCATAGCAGAGTAAATGGCCGACGCCGACTTCATCAAATGCTTTGGCAATGGTTTCGAGCGAGCCTTTCAGAAAACCGGGCGATGCATGATGGTCGATGGCGAAGGTACAGCCGTGCTTGGCACAATTCATCGCTGTGGTTAGCGCGCTCAGACGCACCATGTCCTGATCGAGGCACTGATCGAGTGTCCACCAGATGTATTCAAGTGTTTCGGTAAAATTCGTCGGTGATTTTTTAGGTGCGTTCATGCCACGCGACAAAGCTGAATACACGTGGTGATGCGCATTCACAAAAGCCTGTGTGACAATCAGACCATTACAATCAATCACTTTATCGGCATCTGTTTCTGAAGAAACAAATTGAAAACCGGCACCCGGAGCTTCATCTATAAGCATGTGTCCTGTGGTGATTTCAAAAGTTTCCGGATGAATATACGTGGCGTTTTTTAGAAGTATCATAACAACAGCGTTTATACAAATGTAGTCAATTATTCAATGCGGATGCGGTTTTCAATAGAGAAATCCGAACAGCCAGAGCGGTACCACATTGGTGTGTCCGTATTCAATATCGTCCTGAACCACAAATGCATTGCGGGTTCCGGCGATCTGATTTTTCTTTTTCGCTTTTCCGCCAATTTCAAAAGTGTATTTTCCATCCACCAGAAAATCGCTCACAGGCGAAATATTGACAGTGTGCAAAGCCGAGATCTGATTCATAAAAAATGTTTCGCGTATGGTTCCTTTTTCCGGAATTTTGATATCGGCAAGAGCGAAGAGCAGATTCGGATTTTGCAGATATACCTTTTCGGGCTTGCTCAGGAGCCCCAGGCCTTTGGTTTCGGCAAACAGTGAAGCGAAAATATCGGCTCTTGACAAATATTGGATGTAGCGTATAATGGTTTCGCGCGATAATCCCATCTCTCGTCCGAGCTCTGTGATATTGGGTTTGAACGGTACCAGTCCGGCCATGATCGCCAGCAATTTTCGTATGGCAACAACAGCTGTGTAATCTACATTAAACAGCGCCGGCAAATCGTTTTCCAGAACCTGATTGATGGTGCTGAGCAAACGCCTGTGGTAGCCCTTTGCATCTTCGCGTGCAAAAGGATAGCAGCCGGTCTGATAGAATTCGTGCAGGTAGCGTATTGGAAAATCGACTGTTTTCATCAGCTTTTCAGCTGTTTTTGTGCTACGAAGCAGAATGTCATCGAGCGTAATTACCGGAG
>CAYSCE010000196.1:0-6206 GCA_964429475.1 uncultured Bacteroidaceae bacterium
AAAGTATGAATTACCAATAACCGATAACCAATAACCATTAACCGTTTCAAACACTGAACATCGAACACCGAATAAGGATTGACGAAGGATGAAATGACGTTTGAAATTCAGAGCGCCTAAGTTGGTTCAGATGGAGAAGAGATAGGATTCGGAATAGAGCTTTAAGGAATCGTTTTCTTCGGTGTAAAACTGAAATCCGTATAGTCCGATTTCGGGTGTGTCGATTTCAAATATCCAGAACCGCTTATTGTTTATTTTCAGGATTGCGAGCGGATGCCCGCTCATAAAGCACTGTGGTTTGTTGTTGTAAAACAGTACTGAAAACCAAAAATTGAAAAACGGATTTTCATTATATACTGAAGACACCTGCAGATGGCTTTCGGGCGCAGTGAATGTGAATTTCTGAGTCTGGTTAATATTGAAATACCCGCCATAATACATATTCAGGGAGTCAAGCAAGGTTTTATATTCTTTTTGCAGAGTGTCAGTGGTGATTTTATTTGGAGAAAAGGCTTCAATGGAGGCATTTTCAGGTGCCGAAAACACCAGGTTTTGAGCGGGTGTTGAGTCGCTGGTGAAATGAAAATAATTGCCGACTGTTATTGGATGCGAGCCATATGAGATGTCAGCACAATTGAAGTTTTTTACAGTCATGTCCGATGAAAGCAAATAAATATCCTGAATATTCAGCAGCTTTAAAAGTTTGTTTTTTTCATCATGATTCAGGAAAACAGAGAACGGAATTTCGGCAACCCACATGCTGTCTTTGTTCAGTTTATTTTCATATCCAGCAGTTAAAGAGTCAATGTATTTTGTGAAAAGCGCACTTGCTGTATCCTGATAAGCAGGCGTATTATATTCCATTCCCATGTGGTGTGAGGTGTCGGCAAATGCATCGTACACTTTATACATCAAATAGTAATTTAAACCACCGATGCCTGTGATATCGCCGGATTTATTGAAATTAAAATGCTTTTCAATTTTTGTAATCAGATCATTGATGAAAACGTTTTGTTGGTCAATGCTGTCTGCGAAATTCCAGATAGTCCGGTCTTCATTCAATAATTCATTATCGACATAATACCCATACGGAAAAAACTGCACGGGTAGTGATTGTTGCGACATGGCTGCAGGAGCCGAAGTCAGCAGTATTGCCAGAAGCAGATTTAATTTTTTCATATGATTTATTACATGGTGGTATTCAAAATACTGCTTTTTAAATTAATCACCATGTAATCATCAATTGCAGTTTGAATCACTGTTTCACAAACATGGCGGAAGTTATTTTTTCACTGGTTTTCAAAGATATTATGTATGTTCCTCTTTCAAATTCAGACACGTTAATTTTTGGTTTTGTATTCGTGAAATTCTGTTCAAAAATAACACGACCGGTTATGTCGGAAATTGAAATATTTATTGCGATATTATCAAATTCAGTTTTGATGTAAATATAATCCGATGTCGGATTAGGAAAAACAGAAAAACTATTTTCGACACTGGGTACATTGTTTATCAAACTTAATGTCACGGGAATCTGACAACTTTTAAAAGAACCATCATCAGCCAAAGCCTCAACAAATATAGTATCAGAAGGTATTAATGTAGCGGTTATCAGCAATTGTCCGGATTGATCAATTTCAGCCATTTCATTACCTTGTACAATTTTCCAGATAATGGTATTATCTGTTGCCGACGAGGGGAAAACAGATGTTTGAAGTTGCAGTATTTCTCCGGATTTCAATTCGGAAAATGAACGAGTAGAATCGATAGCTGTAATTGCTAAACTGTCAACAAGTTTATACTTCCATAATTCGTAGCCCAGAACCGGATCTGCTGCATCGAAGAACACATAGCCGTTCATAAAAACCAAATTGTCGGGATATCCTGATCCATGCGGGTTCAATGCTCTCAAGCGGATGGTAGAGCTGTCAGAGCCATTGGTTCTCCAGAGCTGATAGCCTGATTCGTCCATGCCGGAGAAGAAAATTGTTGTGTCGGAAACAGCAAATTCATAAATTGCTCCTCCATAGCAACCAGCATATACGTCTTTAACCATCGTTGTTCCGGCGGTTGTTCCATCCGATCTCCATAGCTCCATTCCATTTGTTCCATTGTTGGCACTGAAATACATAAAATTTCCCAGAGAAACCTGGTCAGTCCAAACGCCGGCATTATAATCCAAAGCACTTCCAGTTGGGTTGATTTCTTTCACTTTAACGGTTCCGGTTTCTGTTCCGTCAGAATACCATAACTCCCAATTATCCATGTCGTCGTTTGCGAAAAAGAAACAATTATTACCATGAGGGAAAAGAAGGTAGGGATTTGTTGGTCCGCTCAGATTAATGTCTTTTACCAAATGCGTGCCGGCCGCCGTTCCGTCAGTAACACCAACATTGTCAGAAAGCAGCGGGTCGGTCATTGTAAAGAAAACCTTATTCCCGCAGGCAACCAAAGACTGAGGATATACGCTTGCTGATCCGGCTGCAAGTTCAGTAATAATGGCAGTACCTGCTGCAGTTCCATCACTTTTCCACAATTCAACACCAGATACGCCGTCGTTAGCCGGAAAGATTAAGTTGTTGCCGCATTTTGTCAGCCAGGTGAGCACTCCATCTGCAGAACCCGGATAAATATCTTTTACGATAGTGGTTCCAGCCGCCGTTCCATCACTTTTCCAGAGCTCAACTCCACTGGTAGGTGTTTTGGCAAAAAAATACAAGGTTGAATTAAGTTCGCACATAAAGGACCAGAAACCCATTGAGCTGCCTGATCCAGGATATAAATCAATTACCATTTGTGTTCCGGTGGTTGTGCCATCTGTTTTCCAAAGCTCCATTCCTTCATCGACTGTATATGCAATAAAAAATATTTCGTTACCGACCTTTGTAAACGTAGGATCAACAGTAGCGTAAATATAATCCGGATCATACAGAAATCCATCACCGGCAATATTTATATCTTTTATCATGACTGTTCCGGAATCCGAACCATCTGTTTTCCACAATTCATATCCGTTTATGCCATCATTGGCGATAAAGAAAAGAGAAAGGCTGTCAACAAATAAATACATGGGGGAACTGTTTCCGTTTGTGTTTATGTCCAGCACTATATCATTGTTTACATATGGTAAGGCGAAAGTTGTAGTGTCGATAAAACTGGTAAGATTAACTTTCTGAAGAAAGCCCCCTTCATTGTTTGCATTATGAAAATCAGAGACGGAATCGGCGTTATCGAAATCAACCATCTGAGTAAAACTGCCGCAGAAATACAAGTTGCCAGCTCCGACAGATAATTTTCCTGGCATTTCATACCCCGGGCCACCAATGCCAAATCCCCAAATGTAATCGAGGTCACTATTCAGCTTTAAATAGTAAAGATCACCATTGCCGAAAGGTTCAATGATTTTTCCGCTCAAATTTTCTCCCGGATAAAATGAATTATTATATAGTCCACCGATATACAAATTGTTGCTTTCATCAAGAGATAAATTAAATGCGGTATTCATATCAATTGAAGAGCCAATTAGTCTGTAATCGGTCAGATGTCCGGTCTGGTCAAATTTCAGCAGTGGTGCTGCCCATCCAAAAGATGCAATGGTTGTAGTGTCGAATGGTGTTGCCACATAAACACTTGTTTCGGACGAAAACCCGGAAACATACATCGAACCATTGCTGTCAGCAACCACAGAAAATAAGTAATCAGACCCATTGCAAAAAATGCGACTATGCCAAAGATAATTGAACAATGAGTCGTACTTGATTAAAACGCCATCATAATCGCCGTCAAAATCTGGGTTTACAACAGGGGCTCCGGGATCAAAATCAACAGGGATGCCGTAATAACCGCATAAAAAAACGTTTCCGTAAAGATCAACAACTATGTCAGAAACAGTTTGAATGGAAACGCTTTTACTGTTTAAAACATTTCCGGATCCATCACACTTAATCAATAGATTGTTTTCGTTTACAAAATAATACAGGTTGTCATTCTGGTCGCAAACCAGACTTTCGATAGTGCCAGCGTTATATTGTTTGAGAAACACGAATGTGCCATCGGAAGAGTATTTCACAACGCAAGCTCCATCAAGTGTTGAGCTATGAACTTCGGTTCCCGGATCAAAATCAACGTTCACCGCGGCTACGCCGGAAATCAGAATACTATTTTGAGAGTCGATAAAAATATCACTTCCACGGAATGGACCATCCAGTACAAAATACCAAATTAAGTTTCCGGTCGAATCGTACTTGGCAACAAAGCCATAGTTGCTGCCATCCGGTATGTTAACTGAATCGGGTAAATACAAGGGGTTCATATTCGTTGAGCCGGTTAAAGCTCCTGTAATTATCACATTGCTGTCATTGTCTGTTTTGATGGCATAAACCCCATCCTGATAAGCTGCATCAAGACTGATTGTCCAGTCAGTGTTTTGAGCAAAAATGTTTAATACGTTAAAACAAAACAAGAGAAATCCTACAATGATTTTGATTTTCATAAATATGTATTTTGTACAAATCTATGGAAAATATTTTTAAATTTTCTTTTTTCTTTTTTTTTATTAGATTTGTAAAAAATCCAGCTATGAAATTCAAAGGCTTTTTGTTCGCTTCGTTTTTTCTTTTTGCATTCATGCTTCATGCTCAGACTGATGGCTCTGGCAGCACATCGCGTTTGAAAATGGGTTTGCATGGAGGTTTGAACCTGAGTAAATATCAGACTGAACTCGACAGCACCGATGCCAGTGCACGTATTGGATGGCAGGGTGGCATCATGCTGCGCTACGGCGGTAATTTTTTTGTTGAGGGAAATCTCAATCTTGGACAAAGCTCATCCAATCTGATGACCACCGATTCTATTGGTACTGTTGAATCCACGGTGTACCGTACTTTTATGTCATTGCCGGTGATGGCCGGAGTAAAAGTGTTCAGCAGCCCGGATGGCAGCAGTTCGTTTCGTGTGATGGGCGGCATTGAATTCACATCCATTCTGAAAACCGATGTCAGTGACTCGTTGTTATGGATAGAAGCGGATGATTTCAAACCTTATTCATTGGCTGCTGTTGGTGGGATTGGGTTGGATCTGTGGTTTCTGCGATTTGATCTGGCTTTGCGCTATGGTCTGACTCCCATGCTCAGCACCGATCCAAACTCAAAAATTGTGATGGGAACTTTTAATATTGGAATTCTTTTTTAAAAACAAACAAATATGAAATTCGAATTACCCCCTCTGCCATGGGCTCCCGATGCGCTTGAACCAATCATCAGTGCCAAAACTATTGAATTTCACTACGGCAAACATCATCAGGCCTATGTGAATAATCTGAACAACCTGTTACCGGGTTCACCTTTCGAAAACGCGCCGCTGGAGCAGATTGTAGTGGAAGCTGAAGGTGGCATTTTCAATAACGCCGCACAGGTGTGGAATCATACTTTTTACTGGAACTGTCTTACGCCAAATGGTGGCGGACAACCCAGCGGAGACCTGATGGATGCTATTGTGCGTGACTTCGGTTCGTTTGAAGAATTTCAGAAACAATTTACGCAGGCTGCTGCAACTTTATTCGGAAGTGGCTGGGCATGGCTCAGCGCCGATGAAGACGGCAAGCTGATCATTTCGCAGGAACCGAATGCAGGCAATCCGATGAAGAAAAATCTGGAGCCGCTGCTCACCTGCGATGTATGGGAACATGCGTATTATCTGGATAAGCAAAACCGGCGCCCCGACTACATTGCAGACTTCTGGAAGCTGGTGGACTGGGATGCGGTTTCGGAACGGTATTAATAAAATTTGCTGTCACACTGAGTGGTGAAGCGAAGCGAAGTGTATCGAAGTGATGACAGCAAGCCGCTGTCGTTCTTCCCTGCCCGCTGTGCAGCAGGCGGGGATACATTTCATGCTTTTTTGTTGTAAAGCTAAACCTTAGAAACACTCAGAATGACAGCGGCCAATTATAATTAATTTGAAACAGGAAACATTTTCCCTCCGGGGACAGGAATACATACAGCTTGATCAGTTGATGAAATTGCTCGGCTGGGTTGAAAGCGGCGCTATGGCGCACGAAGTCATTGATGAAGGACTGGTGAAAGTGGATGGCGAAACCGAATTGCGCCGACGCCGGAAACTAAGGCCCGGAGCCATTGTTCAGTTTGAAACATTTGAAATAGAAATTATATTGTAATGAAAAAATGGTTGATTGTTATTGTTTTGTT
>CAYSCE010000197.1:0-6193 GCA_964429475.1 uncultured Bacteroidaceae bacterium
ATCAACTATGACCGGCTCTGTCGCCATCATTCTCAATATGTTCAATTCATCCTGTGTGCGCCAATGGGGCACGTATTTCGGCACCGGCACCTATATGATGTCGGGTGGATTTGGTGTCAACAACTGGGTTTGCGACGGTGTCAAGGTGATGCAGTTAGGTACTTCTCCTGTGGCAACACCAATCACAACGCTCGATCCGGGCAATGGTGCCTATTTCCATTCAACATCCGAAGGTACCACCTGCGACTTTTTTGCAGAATTTTTCTATGGAACCGAAACCACTGCCGATGCGACCATCAGCACGGTTACGCCTGTTTGTATCAACGCTTCCGCATTCAATTTGTCGGCAGCTACGGCAGGTGGCACCTGGAGCGGCACCGGAATCACCAACACAACAAACGGAACTTTTAATCCGGCTACTGCAGGCATTGGAACTCATACCATCACATATACAATTTCGGGTGTTTGCGGTGATACCGATACCGAAACAATTACCGTAAATGCGCAGCCGGCGGTTTCGACCTCTGTTACTAATGCATCTATTTGTCAGGGTGAAAGCACAACTATTTCTGCATCCGGCGGCACAACCTATAACTGGAGTCATTCGCTGGGAACCGGTTCTTCATGTTCAGTTTCTCCGTCATCAACCACAACTTATACTGTAACCGGCACCAGCAGCGGCTGTACAAATACTGCCACCATCACGGTCAATGTAACAGCAAGACCTTCGGTTGCTGCTTCGGCAACTGTTCCGACCATTTGTAATGGTGCCAGCACTACCATCAGTGCTACCGGCGGAACAACCTATAACTGGAGCCATTCGCTCGGCTCTAATTCAGCTTATTCTGTTTCTCCGTCATCAACCACAACCTATACTGTAACCGGCACCAGCAGCGGTTGTACAAATACTGCAACGGTAACTGTTACTGTGAATGCGATTCCTACGGTCTCAGCCTCTGCATCAACACCAACTATTTGTAACGGCAGTAGCACTACGGTTTCGGCAAGCGGCGCTTCATCTTATTCTTGGAGTCCATCTGGCAGCGGATCATCGTTTTCTGCATCGCCGTCGTCGACAACAACATATACTGTAACAGGCACTACAAGCGGCTGTACAAATGTTGCAACGGTCACTGTTACTGTGAATGCCATTCCATCTGTCTCTGCATCTGCATCAACACCAACCATTTGCAATGGCAGCAGTACAACTGTTTCGGCAAGCGGCGCTACATCTTATACGTGGAGTCCATCTGGCAGCGGATCATCTTTTTCTGCGTCGCCGTCTTCGACAACAATCTACACTGTAACCGGCACTGCGAGCGGATGTACAAATGTTGCGACTGTAACAGTTACGGTGAATGCGATTCCATCTGTTTCAGCATCTGCAGTTTCACCAACCATCTGTAACGGCAGCAGTACAACAGTTTCGGCAAGTGGCGCTACATCTTATTCGTGGAGTCCATCGGGAAGCGGTTCTTCCTTTTCAGCATCGCCATCGTCTACAACAACCTATACTGTAACCGGCACTACAAGCGGTTGTTCGAATGTCGCTACGGTTACTGTGACCGTGAATGCATTGCCAAATGTGACAGCGACTGCAGGATCACCAACGATATGTAATGGCGGTAGTTCACTTGTTTCGGCCAGTGGTGCTTCATCGTATTCATGGAGCCCGACTGGAAGCGGATCTTCGTTTTCGGCGTCGCCGTCATCAACAACGACATATACTGTAACCGGCACTACGAGCGGTTGTACAGCTGTTGCAACGGTCACCGTTACGGTGAATGCTGCGCCATCCATTGCGGCTTCAGCTACCATCCCAACCATTTGCGAAGGTGCCAGCACAACCATCAGCGCCACAGGCGGGACTACATATAACTGGAGTCACTCGCTTGGCTCCAATGCATCGTATTCAGTCAATCCTTCTGCCACAACAACATACACTGTAACCGGCACCAGTGGCGGTTGTACAAATGTTGCAACTGTAACGGTAAATGTAAATGCGCTACCTTCAATTTCTGCATCTGCTACGGATGTGCTGATCTGTAACGGTGAATCCACCACCATTTCAGCATTGGGCGGAACAAGCTATAATTGGAGTGGGTTAGGAACAAACAGTTCTTATTCAGTCAATCCTTCAACCACTACCACCTATACTGTAACCGGTACCAGTGGCGGTTGTTCGAATACAGCGACTGTTTTGGTAACCGTGAATGCTATTCCGAATATTACGGCTGCAGCCACTTACCCAAGTTTATGTGTTGGTGAAAGCACGCCCATCAGCGCCGCCGGCGGAAGCACTTATACCTGGGATAACTCGCTGGGAGCCGGATCGACACATAATGTAACACCATCAACCACAACAACCTATCATGTTACAGGCACGGATGCAAATGGCTGTACGAGCACAGCTCAGGTAACTGTTACCATTACTACAGCCCCTTCTGTTTCGGCTATTGCCGGAACGACCAGCCTCTGTCTGGGTTCCTCAACAACACTGAATGGTAGCGGTGCTGTGAATTACACATGGGATCAGGGTTTGGGAGCAGGAGGATCGTTTATAATATCGCCCACCACCACCACCACCTATCATGTTACAGGCGCCAGTGCCACCGGATGTTCCGCTACTGCACAGGTGACTGTTACCGTGAATGCGGTTCCGGCCGATCCGACTGCGGCAGGAACACCTTCACAGATTTGTTTAGGTGAAAGTACAACCATCTCGGCAAGCGGCTCCGGAAGCGTCGATTACGAAGTGTATTCTGCTCCGACCGGCGGAACCTATCTCGGAGATGCGTCTCTGGTTGTTTCACCAACAACGACTACCGTTTATTATGTTCAGGCTGTGAATAGTTTTGGTTGTGCCAATACAGGCGGCCGTGTTCCGGTAACGATCATTGTAAATCCGCTCCCTGTGCTGCCTTCAGTAAGTGCCAGCGACACCACTATCTGCGCCGGTCAATCTGTTGCTTTGCTTGCAGGCGGTTCCGGAAGCGGTGTTGTGTATGAAGTGTGGTCAGCCTTGACCGGTGGTACCAACCTGGGTTATGCGCCTATGATGGTGAATCCATCAACCACAACAACCTATTATGTTCAGGCCGTGACGGCAGCCGGCTGTACCCCTTCGGGTGGTCGTGTCGGTTTCACCTTTACAGTGAATCCCGTTACCGATGCAGCGATGAACCCCGCAGGACCTTTCTGTATCAGTGATGCAGCCACAACACTCACCGCTATGAATGCAGGCGGTACCTGGGCCGGAACGGGAATAACCAATACGTCAACCGGCACTTTTGATCCGGCAACAGCAGGTGCAGGCACGCATCAGATTTTATATACAACAACGGGCGCTTGTCCGGATACTGACACCATGAATGTTTTGGTAACCAATCTGCTCGATGCGACTATTTCGGCAGCCGGACCTTTCTGTTTTTCTGATGCCGCCGTAAATCTTACTGCAGCAACGGCAGGCGGCACCTGGAGCGGCACAGGCATTACCAATACCACCAATGGAACTTTCGATCCTGCAACAGCCGGTATTGGTGTTCACGAAATTATTTATGCAACATCGGGTTCCTGTGCCGATTCCGACACAATCAATATTACAGTTGCCGATCAGATGGACGCCAGTATTTCGGCGGTTGGTCCTTTCTGTGAAACGGAAGCAGGACTTGTGCTGACGGCTGCTGATGCGGGTGGCACGTGGAGCGGCACCGGAATTCTGAATGTGGCCAGTGGCTTGTTTGATCCGGCCACGGCTGGTCCCGGGACACATCAGATTAAGTATACCATTCCCGGAGCATGTGGTGATGCGGACTCTATTAATATTGTTATTTACGATTCACCCGATTTTACTTATGTCGCAACTGATGAAAGCTGCACCGGATCGAATGATGGAAGCATTGTGCTGACGGTGACCGGTGGTGTGAATCCGCTCACCTATACCTGGAGTACGGGTGCCAACACCGCATCGGTGGCCGAAATCGGCGAAGGAAGTTATACAGTAACCGTAACCGATGCGAATGGATGTACGCGCAATGCCGCTATAACACTGGGCGATCCGGGTGTTCCTTGCGACGATATCATTCCGCACGCGGTTGTACCCAATGCCTTCAGTCCGAATGGAGATGGCGAAAACGACGTGCTGTATGTCCGCGGCGAAGGCATCACACAGCTTTCATTTATTGTATACGATCGCTGGGGCGAAAAAGTATTTTCGACCACTACGCTGAATAATGGATGGGATGGCACTTTCAGAGGAAAGGATCTTGATCCGGCTGTGTTCACCTATTATCTGCACGCCATTTTTATAGATGGAAGCGATAAGATTGAAAAAGGTGATATAACGTTGACACGCTGATAAAAACGAAAATAAAAAAACAACATATGAAAAAGACAATTGTATCGATGGCATTTATTGTGGCTGCATGTATGATGCAGGCTCAGGATTTTCATTTCTCCATGTTCAATGAAAACCCGCTCAACATCAGCCCAGCGCTTACGGGCGCGTTTCCGGGCGATCATCGCATGGTACTGAATTATCGTAATCAATGGAAGAGTATTTCGGAACCATTTACTACCTATTCCGGTTCATACGATGCCGGTTTATTCAAGAAGAATGCTGAAACCGGCTATTTGTCAGCAGGTGTACAGTTCCTGAATGATGTGGCAGGAACCAGTGAATTCGGCACTATGAAAGTGGATGTTTCGGTGGCTTATCATGCTACGGTTGGAGTGAGCAGCACCATCAGTGCGGGTATTAGCGGTGGCTTCTGTCAGCGGAGTATGGATGAAACAAATCTGTACTGGGACAATCAGTACGATGGCACCGGTGGTTTCAATACTTCGGTTCCGAGCGGTGAAACCAGTACGTTTGAATCATTCAGTTATGGCGATTTTTCGGCAGGTCTGATGTACAGTTATGCTTCGGATGAAACATCGATGGCATCGAACGATGGCGTTAAATTTAATGTTGGTGCTGCTGCGTACCATTTGAATACACCAAAACTGAATTTTTCGGCAGCCGATGTTGAAGAACTATTTGCGAAGTATGTGGTTCATATGCGTGGCCAGTTTGGCCTTTTCGGCTCCAATACAGGACTGGTGGTGCAGGGATTGTTTGCCAATCAGGGGCCTACCCGCGAAATACTGGCCGGACTGGGACTTCGCTTTATGTTGACAGAGCAGTCGCATTACACCGGATTTATGAAAGAATCAGCACTGACCTTTGGTGCGTCGTATCGTGTTGGTGACGCCATTATTCCGCAGGTGTTGTTCGAAATTTCGAATTTTGCCGTGGGGGTTGGATACGATGTAAACGTGTCGGGACTGAATGTGGCTTCGGATGGACGTGGCGGCATTGAAATGTTTTTGCGCTACATCAACCCGAGTCCTTTCCGTTATCAGAACAAATCGTTCAACAAGAGTTTCTTCTGATCTGGTGTTCTTTGTTGGGTGTAGTCTGATATAGATGAGTGGTGGGGTTTAGTCTTGGAGACTAAACCCCGAAGTACTGATATATAGACTACACCCAACTGGGACGAGTCTCCGGACTCATCCCAACTACTTCATCAAACAGACTGCGCCGATCGCCAAAATGTCGGGTGCAGACTCTGTTTTTTTTAGTCACCCTTTGCAGCTCGTCATCATTATTTGTCATTTCTCAATAATCAACAAGCATTTTCGTTTTCTTTGCAGATAATTATTGACATGAATAAAGCACTCCCAATATTATTTATTTTTTGCTTCGCAGCCTTTCTTTCAAAGGCGCAGTTTCTGCAAGGCGAAGTTATGGCTGGCTTTGAAGAAGATGTAAAACGAATCGTTGATCAATGGAAGCCTGATGAAAACAGCGTTTTGGAACTTCGGTTCAAACCGTATTGGGACAATCCTTTTTTCCCGCGCAAAGGCACGAAGCGAAACAGCTTATTATTGCAATATGTGAACGACACCATTCTGAAACAACAGGATTTTCATTTTCCTGCAGAGTATCTTTTAAAAACAGCGGATGGTTGGGTTGATTATAATTACGAATGTGGAAGGCGCATTCCAGGAAACACACGAACTTTTATTAAAGATTCAGCTGGTTACCACATTGAAAAACAATGCTATTGTACCGACAGTGAAAATTGCTGTACTTTATTGTATTACAAATTTGATTCGCTTAATCGTGTGATTGAATCTCAGATTCATGATG
>CAYSCE010000198.1:0-6167 GCA_964429475.1 uncultured Bacteroidaceae bacterium
CCTTTAATATCCAAAGGAACATTCTGTCCGATATTGCCTTTATAAAACACCATAGCCTCGCTGTACACCGCTTGACGTGTGTCATCCCACGAGCTGTTGATTTTCATATCACCAACAAGATTATCGTTGAACATGAGTTTTGTGATATCGATATCGGCACGATAATCCGGAACATCATACAAATTACTGAGCAGTACGTATCCGTTCAGTTTACCATCCAGATTCACTTTGGCGCTGCGGGTAAGATCGTCGAAATCGTCCAGCAAAACATTTTCGAATGATACCTGAACAACATCGTACGGATCCTTCGAAATGCGGCCATCCATAACCAGTTTTTGCACACCGGTAAGCATGGTAAAATTTCGGATACGTATACCGGTTGTATCGATATCAATACGGCCATCGCGCGCAATGTGTATCAGCGAATCATTAATCATCATGTCGCTGTCATCAAAACCAACTGTAAGCGGTTTTCCTTTGGCAAAAACAAGGTTGCCTGAAATATCGCCCGAATAAGCCTTTTTACTTTTCTGATTGGTCCAGTTCAACGAAAAGGAAGTGTTATCTTTCAGCGTTACTGTATTCGCCACCAGGTTGCCGATTTCGAGACTGTCGTTATAAGTCATGTTATCGCATTGCGCCGTGAGATAAATATTGTAGTTGAATGTTTCGGCCATCACCATCGGATTGACTACTTTAATCTTTCCCGATTTCAGATAATTGGATGCAATTTCTGCTCTGAAATAATTCTCGGCCAGATTGAAATTTCCGCGTGCAATGGAACTCTTACTCACTTCAATACCGGGTGCAAAAATATTCAGTACCGGCTGAACATCTTTTAATGCAAAATCAAAACTGAAAGTCTGATCAGCTGCCTTTTTCGCAGTACTGTCGGCCGCATAAAACGACGGAATATAATTGGAAAGATACTGACGGAATGCCTGATCAATTTCGCTGAAAACAAAGTGCCCGTCAATGGTTCCGTTTACCAGATCGCTTTTGAGTTCAATACGTTTATTCAACGAATCTTTTTCTTCAAGCTTCAGAGAAAGTGAATTGAGTGCTATTTCCTTATCGCCTTCGTAATATGTAAAGTCTTTCAGATTCAGCTTCCCAAGCATATTGTCAATGTTACTGCCACTAACATTCATATCAATGATGCCGCTTAATCCGGACAGGCTGTCGTTACGGCTGAAATTCAAAGCCGTGAGATTCAGATTTTCGACACGCGCAATAAAATCATACACAGGCTTCGATTCCGAAAAATCAATCATGCCATCGAAATCAAGGGCTACATTCGGATCATTAGCAATCAGGCGTCCTTCGAAGGTTCCGGGTTCTGTTTTTCCGGTCACCTGAATTTCGGAATAGCGGTAATTATTATATTCCATTGAAACAATATCCGCTTTTCCTTCAATGAAATAATTCTTTTTTGAAGCACCTCTTCCCGAAAAATCAATCGTCGCCGTAAGCTCGCCAACCGGCACCGAATCGCCAATAAAAGGACGCAGATTAAAATTTGAAACATCGACTGAACCAACATATTGCGGATTTGGAAATGCACCATGTGAAGCAACGTCAGCCTTCACAAAACCGGTGTTGGTAGTTGCATTTACTTTGGCTTTGAAATCATCGAGCCTGCCGTCGAACGACGCTGTCAGACTGGCTTCGTTCATGTTGCCTGCCGATGCAGCCAGGCCAAGTGATTTGCCTCCCGGCAATGTAAATGCATCCAGGTCTGTCAGATACAAGTCAGAATGAACAATATTAAAATGAATTTCTGTATTATTGATGTCAGGAAGTCCTTTTAAACTAACGCTACACACAAGATCCGATGCGCTACCAATACCCAGATCAAGCTTTTCGGAATTCAGATTATCGATGGTTCCGCGCACACATCCGTTAATGCGCACCGTACTGTTCATGCCGTCGAGCGAAGGAACAAAACGGGCCAGTTCATTAAAGCAAAGTTTTGTTCTGTCGAAATCGGCATCAAGTTCTACCTTGTGTAAAAAATCGCTGAAGCAGGCCAACGAGTCATATTTCATGGTCAGGTCGGCCCTGATCTGGCTTTTGCCGGTATGCAGCGTCAGATCGTCAGCCATCAGTTTATCTGGCGCAAAAGTAATGTTCGAATTCAGGTGAGAAACTTTAAAACCTGAACGATCGGCAAATGTCAGATGACGAATTCCGGCTTTGGCAATATCGTTGGCATAGGTAACACCTTCGGCTATCAGACTCAGTTCAGTTATTTCAATATTGGTGAAATTGATGAAATCGCTGTCGGATGTATCTTTGCGTTGGTCCTGAAACATAAATGCGCAGTTACGCAATTCCAGCATTCCGACAGCAAATGCCGGTGTTTTTGTTTCGGTTGTCGTTTGTTTTTTTTCGGTCCCGGAAAAATAATTAATCAGAAAAGTAAAATTAATATCTTTTTCGTTGGCATAATGAATCATTCTGATCCGGGCTTCATTCAGCAGGACTTTATTAAAGTCAAATTCCGAAAAATCGAGCGAAAGATTATCGGGAGCCACTACAATTTCTGTTGCGGCCAGCATGGGACTCTGATGCAAATCCTCTATATAAACGTCATACAACGTAATATCGATCGGAAAAATAAAATCTATTCTTCCAATACGAACAGTGGTATGGAGTTCTTCGGAAAAATAAGCAGAGGCTTTATCCGCAATAACCTGTTGAATATAGGGCGTCCGAATCAGTGCAAAGACCGAAACCGGCAGGCAAACAATCAGCAGCCAAAGCCACAGCAGAATTCGTCCGGTATTTTTACTAATTTTGCTCATTCAAATCGGATGGACACATATATTCTTGGCATAGAATCCTCTTGCGATGATACGTCGGCCGCAGTGTTGTGCAACAACATTCTGCTGAGTAACGAGATTGCATCGCAAAAAGTACACGAGCAGTTTGGCGGCGTAGTACCTGAGCTTGCATCGCGGGCGCACCAGCAAAATATCATTCCGGTCGTCGAAGCGGCTATCCGTACTGCAAATATAGACAAAAAACAACTTTCAGCCGTTGCTTTTACGCGGGGTCCCGGATTACCCGGATCGCTGATGGTGGGTGTCAGTTTTGCCAAATCTCTCGCATGGTCGCTTGGAATCCCACTTATTGACGTGGATCACATGCATGCCCACGTGATGGCCAACTTTCTGCTCACTCCCGGCGAAACCCGCTCAGTACCTCAGTTTCCATTTCTATGTCTGATTGTTTCCGGAGGTCATACACAAATAGCCATCATCAAAAATCCGCTCGAGCGCGAAATTATCGGAAACACCATTGATGATGCTGCCGGAGAGACCTTTGACAAAGCGGCAAAAATCATGAGTCTGCCCTACCCCGGTGGTCCTGTGATTGACAAACTGGCTCAATCGGGCAATGCATCAGCGTTTCGCTTTGCCAAGCCGCGTATTCCAGATCTGAATTTCAGCTTCTCGGGATTAAAAACCTCTATCCTGTATTTTTTGCGCGATGAGTTAAAAAAAGACGAAAATTTTATTGAAAAAAACACAGCTGATCTGTGCGCCTCCATTCAAAAAACGATTATCGATATTCTGACCGAAAAGACCGAAAAAGCGGTGAAAGAAACCGGCATAAAAACGCTGGCGCTGGCCGGTGGTGTTTCTGCCAATTCGGGACTCAGAGCGGCTATGCAACAACTGGCTGCTAATTATAATCTGGATCTTCATATTCCGAAATTATCGTATACCACCGACAATGCCGCTATGATTGCCATGGCGGGCTACTTCAGATATCAGCAGGGATTATTCGCCGGACTCGATGCCGTGCCGTATGCAACAGGCGCGAAGGTGTAATGAGACTATTCCAAAAAATTTCAGGCAAATCAATTTACAGCACCAGCAGTACGCAAACGGGCACCAATCCCAGTGCAAAGCCCAGATAAATTTCAGCAGGTGTATGTTTTTCTTCTTCCAGGCGCGCCCAGGCAACAATTCCTGCAATAATCAGAAATAAAGAAATCCACAACAGACTGAAAGCATTAAAGGTATAAATATACCAAAGCGATGTAAATATAAACACACTCCAGCCATACATATGCAGGCTGAAACGCTTGATAAAAGCCATGATCAGCCCCAGCATCGATGCTGCAATTTCAGCCAGCATAAAATCGGTATAATACACCGGCAACTCAAAACCAACCAGAATTTTCCAGCAAAACCACGAAGAAATGCCCAGCACCGTAACTGCAAAAATTCGTTCCTGCCTGCTGCTCATTTCAACCGATTCAACAATGCCCATGTATTTGGCTGCCACAAAAATCAGCAATGGAATACATAATGAAAACAGCGCCATCACAATCATAATAATTCTGAAAGCTTCGGGATTCAACATGCGGTTCATGTAAAAATCACCATTCAGAATCAACAATGAAAATACGATTGGGAGAAAAATCGGATGCAACAACCAGGAGAGAATTCGAGCTACATTAGTCATATATGTGGAGATGTGGAAATGTGAAAATGTGTCAATACGAGAGACGTTTGAAATACAATATACATGTGAAAATGTGGCAACTTGCACATGTGAAAATAAAGGAATATGAGAGACGTTTTAAGTACTTCATATATGTGGAGATATGGCGCTTTGCGCATGATCCGCCTTCCGCGGATTAAATTCCAGTGTGTGAATACAAGTGCCGTTTGAGATTCAGAATATGAAGTGCAAATATAGCAAATTGAATAAATCTATTTCTTTGGGCGGTTTCTTTTCGCAGTGATTATGATTTTTGACAGCAGGCTCCTGATTACGTCAAGCCTTGCCATTAATTCACTACTATGTGGATAGTGCTTGCTACGCTCACATAAAATCAACCAATACTTCGTTTCAGAAGCTTCTTTATCAGCAAGTTTCATTTTATGAATAAAGTCGTCACGACTTTCTGCGCTTTGAGCTTCAAAAGTATTTGCGCCAATAGAAGTTCCAGCTCTTAAAAGCTGACTGGCAATTGTGAACTTTTTACTTTCCTTTAGGATTTCACAAAAATCCATTACATACAAAGAAAACTCGATGCAAAGATTCACAATCAGATTGTCTTGTTCAGGTTTCATTTGTTCCATAAGGCAAAATAATAATTTGTTCAAACTGAGTTTTAATGCAATCACACAATATACGAAATCCAAAACGTATCTCGTGTTAACACATCGGCGATTTATCACGTTTCACGTGAAGCCGCACATTTACATATTTTCACATCCGTGCAGAACTTTTCCAAATCGGCGAACATGTCATTATATGTGAGCCGTTCACATACTCGAACTACTATATTTGTTTACGAAGTCTTGCAACCGGAATATCAAGCTGCTCGCGGTATTTGGCAACGGTGCGTCGCGCAATATTATAGCCTTTTTCTTTCAGAATTTTTGCAAGGCGGTCGTCGGTCAGCGGTTTGCGCTTGTCTTCGGCGCCAATGACATCGGTAAGAATACTTTTAATTTCGCGCGATGAAACTTCTTCACCCGATTCGGTCTGCATCGACTCGCTGAAAAAACTTTTCAACAGAAAAGTACCGAATGGAGTCACCACATATTTACTGCTGGCCACGCGCGAAATGGTAGAAATATCAAGTCCAACCTTATCGGCAATGTCTTTCAGAATCATGGGTTTCAGCTTTGTGTCATCTCCGCTGAGGAAATATTCTTTCTGAAATTCCATAATGGCGGACATGGTCACAAACAAGGTGTTCTGCCGTTGACGCAATGCATCGATGAACCATTTGGCTGAATCAATTTTCTGACGCACAAACTGAATGGCTTCCTTGGTTTTTAAATCCTGGTTCTTCGACTTGACGTACGCTTCAAGCATTTGCTGATAGTATCGGCTCACCCTTAGATCGGGCATATTCTTCGAATTGATGACCAATTCCAGTTCACCTTCGTTGTTGTTGATGGTAAAATCGGGGAACACATGCAGACTACCTTTGCTTGAATCGCCGCCCGAATTGCCGGGTTTCGGATTCAGCTTGATAATTTCATCAATGGCATCCTTAAGCTGATCTTCGCTGATGCTGAGCTTCTTCATGATTTTATCGTAATGCTTTTTCGAAAATTCGTCAAAGCAATCGTTTAAAATCAGAATTGCCAGTTTAATGGATTCCATTTTCCTATCCTTGCGTTTAAGCTGCA
>CAYSCE010000199.1:0-6158 GCA_964429475.1 uncultured Bacteroidaceae bacterium
CCGTCAGAATTTCGACAATCCGGATGCCATCATCGTTTTGCTTGGATTTGTTCAACCCACCTTCAAATTCGGATACAGCTACGACCTGACTGTTTCAAAACTGACCAATGCCTCAGGCGGCGCGCACGAATTCTCACTCGCCATTCAGTTTGAATGTAGTCCGGTTCAGAAAAGGGCAAAACAAATCCCATGTCCTTCTTTCTAAACAATAATCCGACACCAGTTTCAGTTATTTAAAATATTATCGAACCGAAAATTTCACGAACATGCTCAATAAAAACAGGATTTTCAAGGGTTTAGTCGTCTTAGGTCTGATTTCTCTTTCGCTCACATCGTGTTATAAAGAGAGATCGCGTACGACTGCCTGGTACTACAACCAACCCAGCTGGGGCGGTTTCGAAGTAGTCCCCTACGAAGAACAGGAAACAGGCCCGGGCCTCATTCTGATTGAAGGTGGTACTTTCGTTATGGGTCGCACCGAACAGGAAGTTCCTTACAAATGGGACAATATTCCGCGCCGTGTTACTGTATCTTCATTTTATATGGATATGGCCGAAGTAGCCAATGTTGACTACCGCGAATATCTGTATTGGCTCGGTCGTGTTTTTGGAGTGGATTACCCTTCTGTTATTAAACAGGCCCTCCCCGACACACTGGTGTGGAGATCAAAACTCGGTTATAACGAACCGTATGTTGAACTGTATCTGCGTCACCCGGCATATAATTTCTATCCGGTGGTTGGTGTAAGCTGGACACAGGCAAACCGCTACTGCGAATGGAGAACCGACCGAGTGAACGAATATATTATGATTCGTGAAGGAATCCTGAAAATTGACCCCAATCAGCAGAACGAAGAAAACTTCAATACCGATGCTTATCTGGCCGGACAGTTTGAGGGTGTTGTGAAAAACGACCTCTATGACCTGAACCCCAATGGATCAGGAACCCGTAAAGTGAGAATCGAAGACGGTATCATGCTGCCGAAGTATCGGCTCCCAACCGAAGCCGAGTGGGAATTCGCCGCGCTGGGGCTTATTGGCAATACGCTGTATGAACGCGTAATTGAACGTAGAATTTATCCCTGGAACGGTCACCTGCTTCGTACCGATTATTATAAAAACATGGGTGAATTCGTTGCCAACTTCAAACGTGGCCGCGGAGACAACATGGGTGTTGCCGGCAATCTCAACGATGCCGCCGATATTACTGCCCCTGTATATTCATACTGGCCCAACGATTACGGTCTCTACAATATGGCCGGTAACGTAGCTGAATGGGTGCTCGACGTATATCGCCCGTTGAACTTCGAAGATATGGACGATTTCCGTTCTTTCCGTGGTAATGAATTTATGAAAAAAATGGTGGATGAAGAAGGTCTGATTGCTGAAAAAGACACCCTTGGACGTATACAGTGGGTCCCTGTTGGAGAAGAAGCAGCAAACCGTCGTAATTATCAGTATTCCGATAACCGGAACTACCTTGATGGTGACTTCGCTTCATCTATTTATTTCAGTCAGGAAGACATGAAAGATCCGGAAAATCTACCAAAACATATGTATGAGTTTGGCAAATCATCCATGATAAACAATACCGCCCGTATATATAAAGGTGGTTCATGGAAAGACCGTGCATACTGGCTTAGCCCCGGAACACGCCGCTTCCTCGATCAGGAACTTTCTACAGACTTTATCGGATTCCGTTGCGCCATGATCCGCGTTGGCAGCCAGATGGGCTTCTGATACAAGTAAAAAATATGTACCTTTACCCCCATCTAACCCATGGGGGTTTTTTATGGAAATTACTCAATTATATCAGCTGATAAAAGGTTTGTCCGGTGTATCAACCGATACCCGGTCACTAAAACCCGGCATGGCATTTTTTGCACTTAAAGGCGATACCTTTGACGCCAACGACTTTATAGATCAGGCACTGCATGCGGGAGCTGCTCTTGTGATTACGCAAAATCCGGCTTTCCGGAATTATACCGGTTGTTTTTATACCGAAGATACTCTGGCCGCCTTGCAGGCTGTCGCTCTCGAGCATCGCAAAAACCTTAAAGCCACTATTATCGGCATTACCGGCACCAACGGAAAAACTACCACCAAGGAGCTGCTGCGCGAGAGCCTTTCATCATTTGGTAAGGTCCAGGCAACACAGGGAAATCTGAACAACCATATCGGAGTGCCGTTAACACTGCTCTCCATCGAGGATGACACCGATTTTGCCATTGTTGAAATGGGCGCCAATCATCCCGGTGAAATTGAATTTCTTTGCCATATTGCTCGTCCCGACTATGGCCTTGTGACTAATATCGGCAAAGCGCACCTGGAAGGATTCGGCAGCTTCGACGGCGTGATAAATACCAAATCGGAATTGTACCGCTTTATTGCAGCCTCGGGAAAAGCCGTATTCGTGAATGAAAATGATCCTTTACTGATTTCACTTACTGAACACCAACCTCGACATTTGTACGGGACTGATTCGTTGCAGGCGGCTGTTATCACCGACGAAAATCCAACACTCCGTTGTACGTGGAACTGGCTTGGAGAGCAGATTCTGACACAAACCCAACTCACCGGGAGCTACAATCTCCCCAACCTTATGGCAGCGATTGGTGTAGGTTTGTTTTTTGGCGGCGAGCCCAATAAAATCAACGAAAGGCTTTGCGCCTACCAGCCTTCGAATATGCGTTCTCAATGGCTCGAAACACCGCACAACAAGCTCATTCTCGATGCATACAACGCCAATCCGTCGAGTATGAAAACTGCCATTGATAACTTTGCCGCTTTAAAGGCAGATAAAAAAATGCTGATACTTGGTGACATGCTCGAACTTGGCTCCTACAGCGACGAAGAGCACCATGCCGTTTTGACTCTTCTTGAATCTTACTCCTTTAATTCCGTGGTTTTAATAGGTCCCCGATTCGGGAAATACCAGAACCGGTTTCACCCATTCCTGTTTTTTAACGATACCACCGAGGCCCGCATTTCGCTTGAACAAAATAAGGCAATTGGATTTACCATCCTGTTGAAAGGTTCGCGTGGTATAGGCGTTGATCATTTAAAAGACCTTTTCTGATGACACCAGTAAATAAATCCGAATGGACTACAGGCGTAGGGCTTATGTCGGGCACCTCGATGGATGGAATTGATATTGCCGTTTGCGCTTTTCGTTTTACCAATAAATGGGAATATCAGATTATCGATGCTGTTACATTTCCCTACATGGATTCTGTTCGCAAGCTGCTGATAGAAATGCAGACCATGAGCGGGCCGGAGCTAATAAGAGCCGATCGTAAACTGGGTCATTATTACGGAGAAATTGTATCGGGTTTTTTGATGGGCATGGGGCACGATGCTACATTTATTGCATCGCACGGACACACCATTTTTCATAATCCCAACGACCAATACACCTTTCAGGCCGGCCATGGAGCTGCGATTGCAGCCGAAACAGGTTTGCCGGTTATCTGCGATTTCCGCAGCACCGATGTAGCGTTGGGAGGTCAGGGTGCTCCGCTGGTGCCCATCGGCGATTCGTTGCTGTTTGATGAATACGATGCACTTCTCAATCTGGGCGGCTTTGCCAATATTTCAATGCAATCGGATAAAAAAAGAATCGCGTGGGATATTTGTCCGGTCAATATTGTATTGAATCATTTCGCACAAAAGTGTGGTATGGACTACGATACAGATGGCAAACTGGCTGCAAACGGAAATTGTAATGCTGATTTACTGAAACAACTGAACAGTTTGCCATTCTACCAAAAACCGCATCCAAAGTCGCTTGGACGCGAATGGGTCGAAGACATATTTTTGCCACTCGTTGAACAAAACGATCATCTGTCAACCGAAGATATTCTTGCAACCACTGCGCATCATGCAGCCATGCAGATAACCCATGCAGCAGCATCTGCACAAAATGTACTGGTTACCGGAGGCGGCGCCCGCAATCCGTTTCTGATGAATCTGCTCCGTGAGCAGTTGCAAAACAAAATGATTATTCCGGATGAAACTACTATCGATTTTAAAGAAGCTTTGGTGTTTGCCTTCATGGGATTGTTGCGCATTCTGGGCGAAGACAATACGCTGGAAACGGCTACTGGAGCCCGTAAGCAGGTAAGCGGCGGTGCCATGTATCTGCCCTGATTTTTACATTTTCTCAAAACATACTAATCGCCCCCGTTTTCGCGTTTTAATTAACAGTTTGCTGTTGACAATAATAAACGTGTTCAAAAACCCCGAATTCCAATATGAGGTACTTTTACTACAAAATCAGTAAGTATGTTTTTGAATTTGTTTTTTCTGACTGCACCCGTAGCCGACACGGCTGCCAAAGCCGCTGCCAATACAGCCGAAGCTGCAAAACAGTATGACACCCTTTCCTTGTGGGATCTGACCCTCAAAGGCGGACCGGTAATGATTCCGATTGCATTACTGTTGGTCATTGCCGTGTATATTTTCATCGAACGTTACATGACCACCAGCAAAGCTGCCAAAGAAGACACCGGTTTTATGAACAACATAAAACTCTACATCACCGAAGGCAAAATTGACCAGGCGCTCACACTCTGCCGCAGCAACCAAACACCGATGGCACGTTTGATTGAAAAAGGCATTTCGCGTATCGGCCGCCCGCTGAACGATATTTCAACCGCCATCGAAAATGAAGGAAAACTACAAGTGGGGAAACTTGAGAAAAGTGTGACTTTCCTGTCGGTAATTGCCGGTGTTGGTCCCATGCTGGGATTCCTCGGAACCGTTACAGGTATGATCAATGCTTTTTACGAATTATCAAAATCAGGCGACAATCTGGATATCGGTATTTTGTCCGGTGGTATTTACGAAGCCATGGTAACGACTGTTGCCGGACTTATCGTTGGTATTCTTGCTTTTCTTGCCTACAACATCATTGTGGCTCGCGTGGAGAAAATCGTATATATCCTCGAAGCAAGATCCACCGAATTCATGGATATTCTGAACGAGCCTGCATAAAACGCTAGTCATGAATATAAGCACCCGAAATAAACGCTCAACGGATTTCAGTTCCTCGACCATGTCGGATCTGGTTTTCCTGTTGTTGATTTTCTTTATGCTGACATCTTCGGTGGTCAGCCCGAATGCCATTAAGCTTCTGTTGCCCAGCAGTACCACAGAGCGCGTTCCGGTGAATAAAAAAGCCGTCAATGTGTATATCGATGAAAATCTCCAGTATTCCATCGACAAAATGGTTCTCGATGCTGCTGGTCTCAGAGCCGGAATTATACAAGAACTGGAAGGACAAACCGATGCATCGGTTGTTTTACGGTCCGATGCTTCAGTACCCATTCAGTTTGCAGTGAATGTGATTGACATAGTCAATTCCATCAATAAGGAAAAAGGCACCAAGCATAAGGTAGTACTTGCAACCCGTCCTGAAAAAGAATAATGCTATGGAAAACAAAACCACAGAAAAAAAACGAAAGCTGCTATCAGCACTCATAACGCTGCTTTTCAGTGGTGCTGTGATGGTTGTATTGCTGTTCTTTTTCGGGTTTAAAACCCCACTGCCCCTGCCCGAAGAAGAAGGGGTGATTATTGAAGTTGGTGGTGGCGGCGGTGGCGGCGGTGGTGACTATTTTCCTGAAGAATATTACGAGTCTTCGTCCGATGCCAACTCTGGCGATTTCACTGAAGATGTAGTAACTGATGTTAACAGCACCGCCCATGTAAAAGGTGGCCAGACCAGCACAGGCGACAATGACAACAATACGCCGAAAGTGGACAACCGGGTTTCAAACTACAAATGGGGTCAGGGTTCCGGCCAGGGAACAGGAATCGGTCCCGGTTCAGGATCTGGTCAGGGAACAGGAACCGGCACTGGAATTGGCCCCGGAGATGGAGACAGTCAAGGCCCCGGAAATTACAATCTGGTTAATCGTAAATCGAAAAGTATTCCTCAGCCAAAAAACAATACACAGAAAGAAGGCCGCGTAGTCGTTAACATCTGGGTCGACCGTGCTGGTATTGTTGTCCGTGCTGAAGCCGGTGCCATTGGTACAACCATCTCCAATACATCATTGTGGAAGGATTGTGAAAACGCAGCAATGAAAGCAAAATTCTACGAAAAAGAAGATGCCGTTGCCAAACAGGTTGGTACAATTACATATGTTTTTATAA
>CAYSCE010000200.1:0-6156 GCA_964429475.1 uncultured Bacteroidaceae bacterium
GTTTTCTGCTCATCGACAACACTCGCTTGTTTCATATTGGCGCTTCATTAAAAGATCTGGGAAAACGATGCTTTGCATTTTCAGCGCTGAATGACACACTGATTCCCGAATTCAGAAAAAATATTCTTTCTGCTCGCATGAAATCTCAATAATTATGGATCATCATACAGAAATTGAACATATTAAAGAAATTGAGCAGCATATTTTCACGCTGCGTGGCGTTGCTGTTATGCTCGACCGCGATCTGGCAGCCATGTATCAGGTCGATACCAAAGTTTTGAATCAATCAGTAAAACGAAATTTAAATCGGTTTCCTGATCATTGGCGCTTCCAACTAACTAATCTTGAACTGATTGAACTGGTCACAAATTGTGACCGGTTGTCATTACTGAAACATTCTTCAGCAAATCCATATGCGTTCACCGCACAGGGAGTAGCCATGCTTGCAACTACATTGCGCAGTCCAGTTGCCGTAAATGTCAGTATAAGCATTATGAGCGCCTTTGTTGAAATGCGCAGGCTGTTAACCAGAAATTCCAATATCATTACGCGCATTACCAACCTGGAATACAAACAATCCGAAACAGATATCAAATTCGAAAAAGTATTTAATGCACTCGAAGCCAGATCTGATGCGCCTGCGCAAGGCATCTTCTTCGAAGGGCAAATATTTGATGCGTGGTTGTTTGTGTCTGGCCTGATTCAGTCTGCCGAACAATCCATCGAGCTTTGGGATCATTATATCGATGCATCGGTTTTGATGCTGCTTTCAAAACGAAAACCCGATGTGCATGCTTGTATTTATCTGAAAAAAATCAGTCCCGCATTGCGCACTGATATTGAAAAACATCATGCTCAGTATGCTGAAATTCATTTTGAAATCAGTACAAATGCGCACGACCGTTTTCTGCTCATCGACAACACTCGCTTGTTTCATATTGGCGCTTCATTAAAAGACCTGGGAAAACGTTGCTTTGCATTTTCAATCCTGCATGAAAAATTTATAACTGATTTCCGGAAGAAAATTTCATCAGACAACAGCAGTTAATCGTTAGTGATTATCTTTGCCGCATGATTTCCACAAACCGGCTGGCACATGCAGCACTGATTGTTTCAGGAATTTTATTCGGCGCCAATTACTGGATTGCCAAATCGCTGATGCCTGATTTTATGAATCCGGTTCAGATTATTCTGTTCAGAACGATTGGAGCAACCCTGCTGTTTGCATTGGTGCTGCCTTTCACAAAACGCAGCCGTTTCACTGCCAAAGAATGGTTGTTGATATTTTTATGCGGTCTGACCGGGGTGACCATCAATCAGTTTATGTTTTTCACCGGGCTGAATCTGACCACACCACTCGAAGCATCCTTGCTGCACACCATCAGCCCGATAATGGTGCTGATACTGGCTTTTGTAATTATCCGCGAAAAATCGGGTCCCATGCAGATTACCGGAATAATAGCCGGCTTTGCAGGCGCAGTCTGGCTTACACTCAGCGGCAAAGAGCTGTCGTGGAATTCATCGCACCTGATGGGAAACCTGAGCATCATGCTGAATATTACCGCCTACAGTGTGTATCTGGTGCTGGCCAAGCCATTAATGAACCGCCATGATCCATTCCGCGTGGTGTTCTGGGTGTTTTTTGCAGGAATGATTTGTTTTCTGCCTTTCAGCACACAAACGCTGATATCGTTACCCGCACTGTCCATGCCGGCGCATATGTGGTGGGTTCTGGCCTATGTTGTTGTTGGAACCACATTTCTCACTTATTTACTTACAGTTTATGGGTTGAAACATGTGAGCAGCGGAACAGTAGGCGCCTATATTTATATGCAGCCACTAATCAGCGGTGGAATAGGCTGGGTAACTGGCGCCGAAGAATTCACATGGCCAAAAATCATTTCAGGATTGCTCATCTTCGCCGGGGTTTTTCTGGTCAATTTCCACACTTTGCACAGGGCAACATCGGGATCAATCCGTGCAATAAAAAAGCGGTTTTGAAGTTAATGTGCAAAAATCACTATTTTTGTTGTATGCACAGATTCTGTTTTCTTCTTTTTCTATCGATTGGTTTTTTCGGACAAACACCGGCTCAGCATGTAGCTGTTGGTGAATGGCGCGATCATTTACCCTACTCAACGGTGATTGATGTGGCCACCACGTCGGAATTAATATACGCGGCCACCCCATATTCGCTTTACTACTATGATGAACCCCGCTGGGTTTATGAAAAATATAGTACTGTTAACGGTTTGAATGATATCGGAATCGCTGCTGTTGAATACTCAAACACTTACAAAATCCTGGTTATTGGCTATACCAACACCAATATTGATCTGATGCTGCCTGACAGCACCGTATATAACATTCCGGACATCAAACGGAAAAGTATTCCAGGGAATAAAACCATCAACAATGTATATATTCATGATCGGTATGCGTACCTCAGCTGTGGATTTGGCATTGTAGTTCTTGACCTGGTTAAAAAAGAAATCAAAGATACCTACTATATCGGCGACAACGGCGCACAGGTAAACGTCAGCGACATTGTTATCAGCTCAGATTCTATTTATGCTTCATCGGACGAAGGCATTTACAGTGCGGATATCAATAGCCCCAACCTGGCCTATTTCGGCAATTGGGAAAAAATACCGGTGCCTGTTGCTGACGGCAATTACGGGATGATGGAAATTTTCAACAACAAATTATTTGTTGTCCTGCAATTCACTCCTTTCAACGGAGACACGGCCTATTATTGCGAAAACAATGTGTGGCAAAAAGTTCCGGATTGGACAGGTAAAGAAATTATGAATTTGTCTGTATCCAATAATCAGCTCATTATCTGCGGTTATTCCAACGTACAACTGTATGATGCGTCGCTGAATCCACTTGGAAATATTTATACCTTCGGATCACTCGTTCCGGCTCCGAACTGTGCACAATTCACTCCTGACGGACAATTTCTATACGTCGGAGACGACAATTTTGGTCTCGTTAAAACATGGGGTTACTGGAACTATCAGATTCTGAAACCAGAAGGACCTTTTTCCACAAATACGTTCAGCCTGTCGGTAAACGGTTCTTATGTAGCCTGTGTCCCCGGTGGATTTAATGAATCGTGGAGCAACCTGTACCGCGCATCCGAAATTTCGGTATTCCACGACGAAGAGTGGGACTCGTATTACGGCTACCTTACACCGGGACTCGATACCATCAGCGATCTGGTGGTAGTGCAAACCGACCCGGCTGATCCGAAACACGTTTTCGCCGGTTCCTATAACTATGGTCTGGTCGAAATCCGTAATAATGCCATTTATGCGGTGTACGATACATCCAATAGTACACTGGAACCAGTTGCCGGATTTCCCAATCTGATAAAAGTGACCGGTTTGACATATGATGTCAACGGGAATCTTTGGATTAATACCATTGGAAACAGCCAATTTCTTTCGGTACTGAAACCCAATGGTCAATTCAAAACTTTTTCCTTTGGGGGTAATTCGTTCAGCTCAGGTTCCAGCCCTGTGATTGATCAGAACGGATATAAATGGATTGCGCTGCCACGCGCCGAAGGGCTCTTTGTGTTTAATGACAACAACACCATTGATGTGACTTCGGACGATCAGTACAAGAAACTCAATACCAGTGAAGGTTCCGGAGCTTTGCCTTCCATGAACGTGCAATGTGTTGCTGTGGATCACGACAACGAAATCTGGATTGGCACCGATGCAGGCATTGCCGTTATTTATAATCCTGAAAATGTTTTCGAAGGCGGCAGCTACGATGCAGAGCAGATTCTGGTTGAGGTGGATGGTTATGTGCAACCGTTGCTGAAATCGGAAAAAGTAAAATGTATTGCCATCGATGGTGCCAACCGCAAATGGATTGGCACAGAAAAAGCCGGTGTGTTTTTACTCAGCGAAGATGGCACCGAAGAAATTTATCATTTTACATCCGAAGATTCTCCTCTGCTGGCCGACGATATCAACGGCATAGCCATTATGCCCGAAAGCGGCGAAGTATTTTTTGCAACGGCCAAGGGAATCATCTCTTTCCGTGGAACAGCCACCACACCTAAAGAATCGCTTGATTCGGTATTCGTTTTTCCCAATCCTGTAAAAAGCGATTTTCATGGTTATGTTTCGGTATCGGGTCTCATCGAAAACGGGTGGGTTTCTATTACCGACATGTATGGAACATTGATTTATAAAACCCGCGCCCAGGGCGGCCAGGCAGTATGGAATTGTCTCGACATGAATGGCGATCGTCCGGCCACAGGCGTGTACCTGATTTTTGTAACCAACGATGATGGCTCGGTTACCAATACTTCAAAACTGATGTTTTATCATTGATGCATGATTGCGGTTGTCCGGTGCATAATTCTTCATTCCATTAAATACGGAGACTCGGGACTCATCCTGAAAGCTTTGACACCCGATGGCGTGCAATCGTTTTTTGTTGCTTCGTATTTAAAAAACAACCGCAATAAATATCCGTTTCTGTCATATCCGTTACCCATTGTGGAATGTCAGTATTTCACGGTTTCGGGAAGTAAATTGCCGAAAGTAAAATCGTTGTCGCTGGCCGTTGTGCCCGAAACACAGGGTTACGATTTCCGCCGCCAGGCCATTGCCACATTCATGGCCGAATGCGCATTGAAATTTGTCCGCGAGGAAACCCGCAGCGACGACATGTACAGTTTTCTGGAATCCTGCATTTTGTTTGTGCAACGCACACCGGCGGTGTCGTCGGTATATCCCATTCAGTTTGGGTTTGCGCTGGCATCGCAACTCGGCTTCGATATTTCGGGCAGCGTAAACGAACACGACAATGTTGTTTTTTCTCTCGATAAAGGATTGGTGTCCGATGCACCGGCCGGTATATTGAGTCAGACAGATTCCATGTGGTTGCAAAAGCTCATCAACAGCGGGCTGAATGAACCATTTGCCGAGAAAATTCCGATGGCGTCGCAGAAAAATATTTTTCAGGCCATGCTGCAGTATTTCCGTTTTCATTTTCCCGAAACAGGCCAGATGCGCTCGCCCGAAATTCTGCATATGATTATGGAATAGGAAGCTCTTTCCGGAATGCAGAAATTGATTATTTTTGTTCAAAAAAACACAAGCCATGATACAACGAATTCAATCTGTGTATTTATTCATCGGCGTGCTGGCCATTTGTGCCATGCTGGCTTTTCCGTATGTGCGTATTGTTGATGGTGCTGCCAGTGCATTCATGTATTTGCACACCGCTACCGGCGATACCAATATTGTAAACGCCTACGATCCGCTTCTGATCATGGTTGCAGGAGCCGTAACCGCCCTGAGTTTTCTGATTGCCATTTTTCTGTATAAAAACCGCACCAGACAAATGCGCTTCAATGCCATTGTTTTTATCATGAACTGTTTGTTTATTGCTGTCATTTTTTTCACCTCCGATCGCATGGCCAAAGATCTGGACGGTGTGGCCGATTACAAGCAGGTGGGTGTTGTGATGCCGCTTATCAGCATGATTATGCTGGTATTTGCCAATAAAGCCATCAAAAAAGACGAAATGAAAGTACGCGCTGCTGACAGGCTCAGATAAGCGCCTTCCGCGGTTTTTCCCACACTTCCATATTGGAAATATTTCCATCGTTAATCTGAAAACGAAGCATGGTGATCATTTTATGAAAGCCGCTGCTGCCAGCCGCTCCGGGATTGATGTGCAACAAATTGTTTTTCTGATTGAACTGAACCAGCAATATATGACTGTGTCCGCACACAAAAATATCGGGACGCAATGCATTGATCTGTTCACGCGTTTCGGGCGTGTATGCACCGGGGCGACCGCCGATATGCTTTATCAGGACACGTTTTCCACCACAGGTAAAAAAAGTATGTGCATGGGCTACGCTGCGCACATCCTGCCCGTCGATATTGCCATGCACAGCGCGCACCGATGCAATGCCTGCCAGATGTTCCAGCACCGACAGATTTCCGACATCGCCCGCATGCCAGATTTCATCGCAACCTGCAAAAAAAACCTTCACCGCTTCGGGCAACACACCGTGCGTATCCGATAAAACGCCAATCTTCGGCATATCAGATATTTTTCGAAATAGCGGCCATCACCGTAGGCCAGTCTACTGACCCATATTTTTTGCCGGTCCTGACC